>DATFMO010000050.1:0-4063 GCA_035266925.1 Sunxiuqinia sp.
TCTCAGTGAAACGCCTCCGTTCGGGCCTTCCGGTACGTTTAATGGCTTTGATTTTTGTCAGCCAGTCACCCGGAAAATCGACTATATTTTCGTGAAGAACCCAGTGAAGTGTCACGTACTAAAATACGCGGTTTTAAGCGATTCCAAAGACTGTCGGTACCCATCGGATCATTTGCCGGTTTATGCTGAAATTAAATTTTAAAAGACTCTCATCGCTCTCAAAATAATAGACAACTATTTTCATAAGTATGAGAAAGCCAATCACGGATGATTAGAAGCCGAACGTTCAGGAATGTTTAAGTATCAGGAATGACATTCTTGTTTTTAGATCGCAAATTTTAGAAATTATGAAGTGGGTGAACATGAATAGGTTTCTATGATTCCGTTGATTGGATTGCTTTTTCGGCATACCATGGAGGCTGATTGTGTGAGCGTTTGCCAGAAGGAATAGTAGTCGGTAAGTTTGAGTAAAAGTCAAAATAAAATGAATTTAGGGAGAATAATTGTACCTGTTTTAGCAATAGTCGTTTTGCAAATTGTAGGGTGTTCATCACCTCAAAAGCATGAGGTAGCAAAGCATCCTCTTCCGGCGTCAGCTGATACCAACGTGGTTTTGCCACCGGCGTGGGCTTTTGGTGTTTTGTATGGTGGATACACCAACCAACAGCAAACAATCGAGCGAATCCAGAAAATTGAAGCGCATGATTATCCGATTGATGCCTATTGGATCGATTCCTGGTTCTGGAGCTTTGACGATCATGGAATTGGGCCTGAAAAGTTCATCGATTTTGTGGCGGACACCGTCAGTTTCCCCGACCGGAAAGCCATGTGGAATTTCATGCAGGAACGGCACATCAAAGGTGGCTTTTGGGTGTGGGACTGCATCCTGAAGACGGGAAATGAGGAGGCTTTCAATGCTTTTGATGAGAAGGGGTATTTCTCAAAAGTATACCTGAATAAAAACTCGTGGCATAACAAGGGAACCAGTACCGCCATGTTTCAGGAAGCCAACAAGCATCCAGGGACACTTTGTGGAAACATCGACTTTAACCGTCCGAAGGCGGTGGCTTTATTCAAAAAAAATATGAAGCATTTTTTCGAAGAAGGAGCCGATTTCCTAAAACTCGATCGAACGGATAAAATAAGCGTCTGCAAAGCGATGTTTGAAATGAGCCAGGAATTTGGAAAGGAAACGAAAGGTCGCGGTTTCCTTTTGTCGCATTCCGGTGGTACCAACAACGATGAATATAAACGCTATCCAACCAAATGGACAGACGATACCCGTTCGGATTGGACGGTTGAAAAGCCAACCAAGAAGTTTGATCCGTGGGTGCCACGAGTGGCTTTCAAAGAAACCATTGCCATGTACACTGATTCTGATCAGGCAACCAGCAAAATCCCGTTTTTGACCAACGATACCGGTGGTTTTGATATGGGAAAAACGGATTCTCCCGATGAAGAACTGTACATTCGCTGGCTGGAATTTTCCATGTTCACGCCCATCACCGAAGTCTTTTCACAACCCGAAAATCCAACCAGCAACTTGGCTTACAATTATTCCGAAAAAGCAGATTCCATCTTTCGGTTTTATTCCCATTTGCGTAT
This sequence comes from Sunxiuqinia sp., assembly GCA_035266925.1. Lineage (GTDB taxonomy): Bacteria > Bacteroidota > Bacteroidia > Bacteroidales > Prolixibacteraceae > Sunxiuqinia. Next base: position 1,606 of record DATFMO010000050.1, read on the forward strand.
GCAGTTGTTCCCATACATCTATTCCTATGCCCATTTAACACGATTGAATGGGGTGAATATGATTCGGAAAATTTCCGATCATTTGTACGAATACCAGTTGGGAAAAGAAATGTTGGTGGCGCCGGTCTATCAGCAAGGAGCCACATCGCGCGAAGTGTATTTGCCTGAAGGGAAATGGTACAATTACTGGATTGGAAAAGTGGCGGATGGCGGTGATTCTCTTTTGGTGGATGCCCCGTTAAACCAAATCCCACTATTTGTTCGCCAGGGAGCAATCATTCCCAGACGGAATTATGCGTCTTCGATTGAAAAAGGAACAAACGATACGCTTCAACTTCAACTTTATACTGGTTCTGAATCTTCGTTTTCTTTGATTGAAGATGATGGCACGAGCAACGATTATTTGAAAGGTATTTATGCCGAATCTAAACTTCAACTAAAAGACACAACTAATGCAGATGTGCTTACAATTCATCCTGCTTCTGGAAGTTTTTCAGGGATGAAGGATCAACGGGTTTGGCAACTTCAGATTAGAAGCGAAAAACCAGTAGCCGAAATTAATATGAATGGAAAATCACTGGCATTTCAAAAAAACGGTGGCTATGTTGTGACTGATCACTTTTCGGCATCAAAGCATGACAAAACAACAATTCGAATTAGCTATTAAAATCAGGAAATAAACATTTCATAAAAGAGTATGGCCAGAAAACCATACTCTTTTAAGTTTTCTTTCAAAAAACGCCGGGCTTTGGTCATGTGATCTTCTACTGTTTTGATGGAGATCTCTAATTCTTCGGCAATCGCTTTATTTGTGTAGCCCTTTTCTTTACTCAAGATATAGATTCGCTGCCGCTGTTGAGGCAATTGACTCACCAGTTTTTGAACTTCTTCCGAAAGTAGCTTGTAATCCACTTGTTCCGCAGTGTCCGAACTGTTTTTCACGGCTCGCTGCTTCAAATATTCCAGATATTCTCTTTCTGATATTTTTTTCCGGAAAGTTGAAATTATCGTGTTTTTGGCGATCGTAAAGAGAAAAGCTTCCAGGCTCATTTCTTCTTTTAACGATTCACGTTTGTCCCACAATCGAATAAAAACCTCCTGAATGACATCGAGCGTATCCGCTTCGGATTTTAGATACCCAAAGGCAAATCGGTAGAGCCGTTCGCTGTATTCAGTGTAAAGCTTATTCAATGCGTTCTTGTCACCCGCTTTAAATCGATTTACAAGTTTGTCATCCATAAGGTTAATTCGCACAAATGAGAGTATAAAATTACAAATTTGTTTTATTTTAACAGAACAACAATTTTTTGAAGAAATAAAAAAAAAAATGAACAGCGGGCAGGGGTAAGTTTCTGGTTAGGCGTATACCAAGTGTAATCTATCAATCATGAAGTCATTTTTTCGAAAATATATCGACAATAATTGCTCGGATCAGGATTTTAAGTCGTTCGTTCAATGGATGGCTGATCCCGAATATCAGGATCAAGTAGAAGAGCAGATGGAGGAGGATTGGCATCAGCAGACTGTCGAGCAAAAAGTCCCCGATTTGACCAGCACCTTGCATGAAATTCATTTGGAGATTAGTGGAGAAGAACACGGACCCAGTAAAAAACACAAGTTAGTTAAGTACCTGACCCGTGCTGCTGCTATTTTATTTGTTCCACTGGCACTTGCTTTTCTGTACCAACTATTTGGTCATTCTTCTGACATTTATCAAACCTTATCAACGCCACTGGCGTCAAAGACGACTTTTACATTACCAGATGGATCAAAAGTGTGGCTCAATGCCGGATCTACTATTAAATTTCCACTAGAATTTAATGGTGATACCAGAATGGTTGAACTAACAGGAGAAGCCTTTTTCGATGTGAAGAAAAGCCATCATCCGTTTTTGGTTAAAACCTCATCGTTTACGGTTAAGGTTTTAGGAACTGCTTTTGATGTGATGACCTATCGCAATGAAATGCCGGCTGTCACCCTGGAAAGAGGCCGTGTAATGTTGACAACAAAATCAAACAAAACCGAATATTTAAAGCCTGGTCAACAGGCGGTGATCGATACGCTGAGACAGGCTATTTCACTGAATAATGTAGATGCCAAACTTTATTCAGCCTGGATTCATCATCAACTGATCTTTAAAAACGAACCTTTGAAAAATGTTGTCAAACGGCTTGAGAGATGGTACAATATTGACATTGTTGTCAACGATCAGACCTTAATGAATAAACGGATGACAGCCAACATCGAGTTTGAATCAATTCGGGAAGTCATGGGATTAATGAAACTGGCTTTACCAATCAATTATAAGTATAACAAAGACCTGCGCAAGCTGGTTATTTCAAGAAGTAACTAAATTAAATGCGAATGTATTTTTAAACGATTTGCCTATGTAACAAACGCACTCACATGGAGCTCATCCATGGAAAAATGAAAGTGGGGAAGCCGCGAACCTCCCCAC
>DATFMO010000051.1:0-16610 GCA_035266925.1 Sunxiuqinia sp.
ACATCATCCGAAAGAGTCATCAGCATCTTCCGGAAGTTGGTAGCCTGTTTGGAATCGTGCTGCGCCGTAATTTCATCGGACAATTTGGTTAAGCCATCCACGACTTTGGCAACCTTGGCTCCAAAAAGATTTTTGATGTCTTCAAGCGTGTAGTCGGTATCTTCAACCACATCATGAAGAATCGCGGAAATAATAGAAGTCGCACCCAGCCCAATTTCACCTGACACAATTTGGGCAACTGCAATCGGATGAATTATATATGGTTCGCCGGATTTTCGTTTGACACCATCGTGAGCTCCATTCGCAAATTCAAAGGCTTTTTGAATCCGTTCCCGGCCTTCTTCCGAAATCCGCTGATCGAATGTGCGAACGAGGTTGTCGTAGTAATCCGCAATTAATCGTTTTTCCGCTTTTGTTTGTAATTTACTCATCAATTCGTCCTCTCCAAAAATGAAGCCACATCTTCTTGTTAATGGGTAAATATAGTTTATTTCTAAAGAAATAAGTTTCTGACTAATTCAAGTCTTTGAAGAATTTACTATTCTTTTAAAGTGAAAGTCGCAGCCAAGAAGATTTGTTCAATAGAAACCAGTCAAATCAATGGGTTGGTAAGCATTTTGTTTTAGTCGAATGATTTCAGCTTGATTATTTTATTTCCTGAAAAACAGCGGTAATTGCGTTCACCATATTTTCCCAGGAGAACTTTTTCTTTTCTTCCAGGATGTTTTTTTCGAATTCTTTTTGCCGCTTATTTTGGTAGAAATCAAGGATGGCATCAGCAATTGCTTTCTCATTAGGATCAACAACATAGCCAATTTTTTGATCGGGAATTATTTCTGAAAGTCCGCCGACGTTGGTTACCAACATGGGTTTTTCAAAATGGTAGCCAATTTGTGTGACTCCACTTTGAGTGGCGCTTTTGTAAGGTTGAACAACCAAATCGGCAGCACTAAAAAAGCGGGTTACCTCTTTGTCCGGGATAAAATCGTTACGCATGATCACCCGGTCTTTCAGGTTCAACTCTTCCAATTGCTGAAAGTAGGAGTCCGGTTTCGAATAAAATTCACCGGCAACAATCAGTTTGACAGGGAGTTGCTTGATTTGCTCATCGGCCATGGCTTTCAATAATAAATCCAATCCCTTGTAGTCGCGAATAAATCCGAAAAACAACATGTAGTTTGTTTTTGAATCAAGTTGAAGAAGTTCCTTGGCTTTTTCTTTCGGGAGTTTCTTCCCCAAATTGTCAAACAGCGGATGGACGGTTTGTTTTGCCGGTAAGTTATTCCTGAAATGATGAGCATCATCAAAAACTGTCCTAGACATTGCCACTAGTCCATCAATACTGTTTATGAAATAACGCGTAAAAAGGTCATCACCTGGCCTTTTTTCATGTGGAACAATATTATCGGCAAGACAAATAATTCGGGTATGTTTATTTTTACGAACGAGACGCATTAGTGAACCTAAACAAGGAGCGAGAAAAGGGAGCCAATATCGAATAATAACCAGATCGGGCTTTTCTTTTTTCAACCTTTGTCCGACCCTATACCAATTGAGGGGGTTGATGGTGTTAATCGATCTTGTAATGGACAAATTTTTAGGCGCAGGTCCATCAACATATTGTGTCTTGCCTGGAAATAGAATTTTCGGATATTGCAAAAGGAATGTTTCGATCTTAACATCATATCCTTCCTTAATAAATTCTTCAGCCATTCGCTCGTTTCCAGAAGCGATACCCCCGCGGTATGGATATGCCGGGCCGATTATTTTGATGGTCTTAACTCGTTCTTTCATGGTTATTTTTAGCGATCAATACTGGTTTTTTGTCACTTCGTTTTATCTTTCAGCAAAAATGCAACATGTTTATCAATTGGGAAAGACAATTCGTCAGGATTTAGTTGCTGAACAGACACCCAGCGAAATGATTGGTTTCCATTTTTCATCTTTACAAAATCAAACGGTTCGTTTGAAATCTTGAAATTGATTGGATTTTTCAGTCTCGCTTTATAATAAATGCTGATCAATTGGTGGTCCTCAAAGTACAGCGCCTTTTGATAGAAATCAGTCGTATAGAAATGTTGAATGGCCTCAATTTCCTGGTTGCATTCTTCAATCATTTCCCGTTTGAGGCAGTCGATGGTTCCTTCCCCAAAATGAAGACCACCTCCCGGGAATTTAGTCATTTTGGTATCCAGTTGAAACTCATCGGTTATTAACACTTCCTTTTTATCATTGATGAATAGGCCATAAACACGAATGTTGAAATGTTTCAAATTAGAATTACTCATTGCTTGCTGTTCTGTTCAATGAATTGAATAATTTCTTTTTTCTGATGTGAATCAAACCAAGTGATTTGATCATCCTTCCGAAGCCATGTCAGTTGTTTCCGCGCATAATGCCTCGAATTTCGTTTGATCAGCTCAATCGATTTCTCTTTGCTGATCTCGCCATCAAAATAGGAAAATAGTTCTTTATAGCCAACTGTATTAAGTGAGTTGAGGTGCCGATGCGGATAGATTTCACGCGCTTCCTGTTCCAATCCTTCTTCCATCATCAGGTCGACCCGCTGGTTGATGCGCTCGTAAAGTTTTTCGCGATCCATATTCAACCCAATTTTAATAATCTTAAACGGACGTTCTTTGACCTGCTCGGTTCGGAACGACGAAAAAGGTTTGCCGGTCATGATACAAACCTCAAGGGCCCGGATTAATCGTTTGGGATTTTTTAAATCGACTTGCTGGTAATAGGTTTCATCCAGCTTTTTTAGCTGGGCACGTAAGTGCTCAATACCTTTTTTTTCGTAATCATGAACTACTTGATGTCGGATTTCAGGATCAATATCAGGTTGATCATCAATGCCTTTGCATACTGCATCGACGTACATCATGGAACCACCAGTCAATACAACATATTGACGACTTTTAAACAGGTGATTGATCGTTTCCATCGCTTCTGTTTCGAAACGACTTGCATTGTAGTTTTCATGGATAGAATGGGAGTGGATCAGGTGATGAGGAACACTTTCTAACTCTGTTTTTGAAGGGACAGCCGTACCAATTGAAAGCTCTTTAAAGATTTGTCGCGAATCTGACGAAACAATTTCTGTGTTAAAATGCTTGGCAACTTGAATGCTTAAGTGAGTTTTCCCGATCCCGGTTGGCCCCTGAATAACAATTAAAGTATTCGTCATCTTTAAATCCTTAGAAAGGGGCAAAGGTAGTGGTTTTAAAGAGAAAAGGAAGGGAACCCTTTAGTCCCCTTCTATTAGATCCTCCATTTCGCCAAAAATTTCGGTATAATCATCTAAATCACCATAATCCTGGTACTTGTTCTCTTGATCGAGAAATTGTTGACCCTGGTCTTGTAGTTCTTCTTCCAAGACTTGTTCAGGGGCATCACCTTGTTTATAGGTGACTTTGTTTTCTTGAAGATTCTTTTCCATGTACATTTCAGTTAATTCAATATAAAAAGATCTGTCATTAAAAAAATCGAACACATAGAGCAATCGTTGCTCTGTGTCAGAGAGAATATTGCAAAGACGCGTCTTACCCATGACTTTGGTCTGGGTATTTTTTATTCCATAATCTAAAAATGTAATTTCTGTTTGTTTTCCACCTTGTGCTCCGGCAACAAAAAAAGAGGCAAGTTGATCGGAACTGAATTGACAACAATCCTGAATACACCAGTGGAAATCAGCGAAGCTACTTTCTCCATCCATTTCAATCATTCTCACAAAATCCAGTTTCTCGATGGATGTTATTTTAAATTGATAAACCATTTAAAACTTTCTATTGATTCAAAATCTTTGTCAATTAGAACAATGTGTTTACGCACACAGGGAATTTAAACGGCAATCATTTTGAAAGGTTAGGCAATAAATGTTAAAAAAGATTAATTGCAAGATATGTGTTTGTAATCGTTTGTTATGCAGAAAGAAACATATTTTTTAATTATTTAGGGATGGTCAATAACTGATGAAAAATGGAATATATGCTTCAATAATTCGGCGAATCTTCGAATAATTTGTTGTAGTTTTTCGAATTAATTTGGCTTAGAAACAGCTTCTTTTTGGTAGGCCATAGTTGGAATTGCGAATTAAAAATCGTCGTAAATGTTTTTCTATGTATTTAGATATGTCATTTTATTGTAAAGTATGAAAGTCGCCGTAAAACCGAATTAAATTATTAAATTGAATTCGGTTTTAGAAGCAAAATTAATTTAGTAATTCTCTTGAAATTCGTTGTATATAGATTAGAATATGAAATATGGTGCGTTACTCTATGAAAATTTAAGGCTGGCCCTAAGTTCGATCAAAGCTAATCTACTGCGGACAGTTTTAACGGTGCTTATCATTGCTGTCGGGATTACCGCTTTGGTCGGAATTTTAACAGCGATTGACTCCATTAAGTCTTCCATTACGAAAGAGTTTACATTCATGGGGGCCAATACATTTACGATAACGTCGAGGGCAATTCGCGTGCAAGTTGGCAATGAACGTATCCGAATGAAAAATCATGCTTACATAAATTATTACCAGGCAAAAGCATTTAAGGAAATGTTTGATTTTCCGGCAATGGTGTCTGTCTCAGTCAACGCTACCGGAACTGCGACCGTCAAGCACGCATCAAAGAAGTCAAATCCGAATGTTACTGTCCGGGGGGTGGATGAAAATTACATTTACACTGCGGGATATGAGATTAGCCAAGGGCGGAATTTTTCAGCGACCGATGTTGGATCAGCATCTAATGTTGTTCTTTTAGGAGATGGATTAGTCAATCGTTTATTCGAAAAGAATGAAGATCCAATTCAGAAAGTCGTGAATATTGGTGGAGGTAATTATCGGGTGGTTGGTACACTGAAATCAAAAGGTGGTGGTTTTGGTGGAAATGGCAATGAGATTTGTTTGCTACCATATAATAATGTACGAACCTATTTTTCACGACCCAACATGAATTTCAACATACAAGTTAAAACAGAGAACACACAACAGGTTGATGCAGCTGTTGGTGAGGCAGAAGGAACCTTTCGAATTATTCGCGGGTTAAGCCCCCTGGACGGATCCGATTTTAATATTGAAAAAAGTGACAACCTGGTCAATATGCTTTTGAATAACATCAAAAATATCACTTTGGTGGCTACAATAATTGGAATCATTACCTTATTTGGTGCAGCTGTCGGGTTAATGAATATCATGCTTGTTTCAGTAACTGAACGGACTCGCGAGATTGGCGTTCGGAAAGCTATCGGAGCGAGTTCGCCGTTGATTCGCCAACAATTCCTGATAGAAGCGGTTGTGATCGGGCAAATCGGTGGTGCTTTGGGAATTGTGCTGGGAATTGTCGTGGGGAACTTGGTTTCTCTATTAATCGGAAGTTCATTTATTATTCCCTGGTTATGGATTTTTACGGGGGTTCTCTTGTGTTTCGGTGTTGGGATTGTTTCTGGATATTATCCTGCTCAAAAAGCTGCCCGACTCGATCCAATTGAAAGTTTGCGATATGAATAAATTAAACGCCTACCTGGATATGTCATTTTGAGCGAAGCGAAGAATCTGTAGGAAAGGAAATGCAATAATCTGTTTATTAGTATGCCAAAATGAAACCAATTGGAACTCATAACTATTTTGTTTACATCTTGACAAATAAAAATAAAACTGTTTTATATGTCGGTGTGACGAATGACATTGAACGCAGATTAGCTGAGCATCAGGGGAACGATTTTGCAAATCGCTGTTCATTTAATTGGAAGTATAATTGTTTTTATTTGGTGTATTTTGAACGGTATGAATATATCGAATCAGCAATTGATCGTGAGAAGCAACTAAAAGGATGGAAACGGGAGAAGAAAGAGGAGTTGATTGGTTCGTTTAATCCCGGTTGGAAATTTCTGAATGAAGAAATATTTTGAGAAACATGGTTGTTGGAGGGCGGCATTTTCGTTCTATCCAAAATGAGAAAATCTTCTTCAGGCAGACCCTTCACTACGTTCAGGGTGACAAAAAAAGGGCTGTCTTCCAACAACCCTTTTATTATAGTGTATAAACAGTAATTATTTTACTGTGTCCATGTATTCGATCAATTCGCAAACTTTTGTCGAATAACCCATTTCGTTGTCATACCAGGAAACAACTTTTACGAATGTGGGAGACAATTGGATTCCTGCACCAGCGTCAAAGATTGAAGTGCGAGTGTCACCAACGAAATCGTTAGAAACAACAGCGTCTTCAGTGTATCCCAGGATACCTTTTAATTCGCCTTCAGAAGCAGCTTTCATAGCAGCGCAAATTTCTTCGTAAGAAGTTTCTTTTTCCAAACGAGCAGTCAAGTCAACTACAGAAACGTCAGGAGTAGGAACACGGAAAGCCATACCAGTCAATTTACCATTCAGTTGAGGAATAACTTTACCAACAGCTTTCGCAGCACCAGTTGAAGATGGGATGATGTTTTGACCAGCACCACGTCCACCTCTCCAGTCTTTCATTGAAGGACCGTCAACCGTTTTTTGTGTTGCAGTTGTAGCGTGAACAGTAGTCATCAAACCTTCCAGGATACCAAATTTGTCATTCAGTACTTTGGCGATAGGAGCCAAGCAGTTTGTTGTACAAGAAGCGTTTGAAACAAAGTTCATATCGTTTGTATATGAAGCGTTGTTAACACCCATTACAAACATAGGAGTGTCGTCTTTTGAAGGAGCAGACATCACAACTTTTTTAGCCCCAGCGTCCAGGTGACCTTGTGCTTTTTCTTTGGTCAGGAACAGACCAGTCGATTCAACAACATATTCAGCACCAACAGCGCCCCAGTTAATGTCAGCCGGGTTTCTTTCAGCAGTTACGCGGATTTCTTCTCCGTTAACGATCAGTTTGCCATCTTTAACAGCAACATCACCTTTAAATTGTCCGTGAGTTGAGTCGTATTTTAACATGTAAGCCATGTAGTCTACATCGATCAAGTCGTTAATTGCAACAACCTGAAATGTACCTTTTGCAATAGCCTGACGGAAAACGAAACGTCCAATACGGCCAAATCCGTTGATACCGATTTTAATTTTTGACATAGTTGATAATTTAATAATTAATGAAAGATTTATTCTTTAATTGATTAGCTCTTAAGTGTTTTTTTAAAGCCACACAAAATAACTAACTAATATTTAGATGATCAAATTTTTCGATTTTGATTTGGGTATTTGGGGATGGGTTTAAAATATAGTTAATGTTGAATTACGCTAATGCAGGTTTCCATTTTATTAGGTGGTTTGTGTAAAAAGGATAATCCAAGCAATTGAACAATGCTTCAGAAATCATTTTGCTTCAAAATCAATGAGGTTATAATCTAAACAATGATCGTGAATTGAATATAGAATAGCGAAGTGATTGAGGCTGGTTATTAGATTTTGGTCAGACTTTAAGTATGGCGATAGCATGTATATAGTTCTCGTTTTAGAGTGACTAATTTTCCATGAGCATATCTCTGGAATTTTAAATTTGCAAGTCCAAAGAAAAAAATAGAAACGGTAATTGAATTGTCTGCTTGGAAATAGACTTACAAAATTTATGAAAATCTAAACTCGAAATAAGTCTTTCAAAATTGAAAATCCTTACAAATGGATTAGTTCATTATTAAATATTGAATTCTCAGGAGGTTGAAAATCGTCCAAAATATTGTTTTACAAAATGATAGATGGGGAAATGAGTCGCATGATAGCAGCGATTCTAGCGAAAATAAGGTAATTATTGGATATTTATGAAATAGGGTTGTTCAAATGGAAATAGTATAATCAGTTTATTTTGACGTGTTGTATAGCAGTAAATGCAAATTGTTCTTAAATTGGTATGCGCAACAATGGCAGGTTAAGATTGCGTTTGTGCTTCAGCTTTTGTAATTGAATTTGCTTGATTGGGGAATTGATTTGCGGTTTTACTTTGCAATTCTTCATTCGGATTGAAATGCTGACCCATTGAATATGCAGGGCACTTACAAGTCCTACATGAACTGATTGAAAATGTAAGTATTAGTGATGTAACTATCAGATATATAGTGTGTTTTAACTTCATTGCTAATTGTTTTAGTGTTTATGTTTCTTAAAACAAGATTTTAGCGAAAATATTGTATCCAAGTGGTTAATACAATTAATGAAGAAAAAATATACATTATAAGATAGTTGCAAATTTACTAGCCATATTTAGGGGGTTACTATTGATAAAATTAAGTTAATTTAGTTTTGATAATCTTAGGAAATTTGCATATACTCCACCTTTGGGGGGATTTTGAAAAAGTTAAAATGTGTAAAAAAACTTTATTTTTCTGAGAAAAAACGTTTGTACATTGATGAGAAATTTTATAGGTTTGTAAAGTCTTGGCCAAAGGTATGTTTAATAAAGTTATTGAAAACACCTGGGGTATAGTAAAAAGACAGTAAATCAGATAATTGTAACTGAAAGTTTAGACTATGAGAAAAACCTTTACGTTGTCCTTTCTAATTTTCAAATTAGCAAATCCGGTCTCGTATTCAATCGCATCGTTCTGATGTGACAGGTTTCTTATGGTTTTTATGGAAAGAAAAATAACCGAAATTATAAGATAATGAATGATAATATAATACAATCAATCAATCAATTAAGTACAATTAAAAAACAAATGCTATGAGAAAATCATTTACATGGTTCTTTAGCTTAACATTGTTACTTGGTTTATGGTGTATTACCTCCGCGAGTTATGCTCAGGATTGTAATTTGACTATAGATCAAAACGATGTTAGCTTAGTTACGGACCTTAGTACGGTCTGTGATGGCGAAGATTTGGTTTATCAGGTTGACAATTTTACCCCTGGTGATTACCAATTCGCTTTTAATTATGACGGTACATCTTCGGGAGGTTTTACTGATAATAATCAATTGACGACTCCTGAAGGTTCTACATTTACCGTTACTGTTAAGGAAGTTGAAAGCGGTTGTATCTCGAATACAATTACGGTTACAGCTGAGGATGTTAAACCTTTAATTTTAGGTGATCCAGACGGTCAGGATGCTCTTTGTAATGGAGAAAACGGTGAAATCACGATTAACTGGAGTGGTGCAGTTGGCCCATACCATTTTTATGTGGCTTCTACTGCTAATTGGAGCGCTGCCCAATCAAATCCTACTCCATACGAGGTTTCTACGTGGCAGGTAGGACGCCCAGCTGGTACCTATTATGTTGCAGTGAACAGTGAAGCAAGTTGCTTGGACTTATCTGATCCAAGTAATTGGAAGTCTATCACTCTTACAGAACCTAATGCTATCGTTGCGTCTGCTGTTGTTGACAATAATGTAACATGTAATGGTGGTGATGATGGTCAAGTCACTGTATCTATCTCAAGTGGTGGAACTCCAAGTTCAACCGGAAATTACCTGGTCACTTTAGATGGTATGCCAGATTCAGCAAGTACATCAACTCCAGCTGTTTTTGACGTTTTAAAAGCAGGTGATTACGTTGCTACTGTGTCTGATGCTAATGGTTGTTGGGTAACTACCGATACTGTAACAGTTACAGAGCCAGTCCCAATTAGTTTTGACGTTGCAATTGCTGACGTAGATTGTTCAGGTGCTGGAAACGGAGCAATTACTGTTAGTAATATAACAGGTGGATCAGCTAACTATACTGTAGAACTTACGGACTATAATACAGGTGCAGTAGTTCAAACAATCACAGGTGTCGGAAATTTGGGAAGTGCTACATTTAGTAATTTAGATCCTATCCGTTATGGAGTTACAATAACTGATGCAAGTAGTTGTTCAACTGAATATGAAAATCCGAATGGATCTGGAAATGTAATTTCAGTACAATCACCTTCTCCGATCGATTACTCTGTTTCGATCACTGATGTTAAATGTAAAGGTGATGATACTGGAAAAATTTCAATTAGTAATGTAACAGGCGGTTCAGGCTCATACTTGTACAGTTTCAATGGTGGTGCATATTATAGTACTTCAACTGACACAACTGGATTGGTCGCTGGTACATACATTATTTCCGTTAAAAATTTAGATGGTAGTGGTTGTGATCAGGATTCGTCTGTTGTTGTTGCTGAACCAGATGCAGCATTAACTGCTTCAGCAACCAATATTAAACCACCGACATGCCCTGGAGGCAATGATGGTCATTTTACAATTGTGCCTGCAGGTGGTAGCGGTGGCGAGTCGTTCTCTGTTGACGGATCAGCTTTCTATACTAACCCAATTATTAATGAGCAGGAAGGTGTACATCAAGTTACTGTGAAAGATGCTCACGATTGTACTTTCAGCTTTAATGTAACTATTCCTACATTAGATGCTAATGTTATTGATGCGAGCGTAACAACTCCGATTACTTGTAATGGTGAGAATCAAGCTCGTATTACACCAACTGTAACAACTTGGGCTGGTACTGGAAGAACTGTTAAATTCTGGTATTCTGCAGATTCAGCAAGTGTTTACACTAGTGGCTCACCTTTGAGTGACACAACTGAGTTGTATGCCGGTACCTATTATATTGGTGCAACTGATCAATACGGATGTTACTTTGACGCTGACAAAGATGGTACACCAGATGTTAAGAAAGTAACCGTTGATGAGCCTAAGAGTCTCGAGATTTTAAATGTTGAAGTAACCGAAAATGCAACATGTTTTGATGATCCTGATGGTATTGTTAAAATTACAGCATTCGGTGGTACTAATTACACAAAATATTGGATGTCTACTCAAGACATCGACGTAAGCTTGATCGATCCGAATGACTTCAGTGATATGGTTGATGTTATGGGTTCCGATAGTTCAACAGTTTCTGCTCAAACGTTGAAAGGCACATACTACGTTTATGTGAAAGATGACGGTTGTTCTGTTGTTAAGTGGCCAGATCCAATTACTGTTAAAGGATATGACGCTGTTATGATTGATGATTCTGATCCTTCCATTACAGATGTATTGTGCTACGGTGATTCTACAGGTGCAATTACATTGCCAGCAGCTACTGGTGGTTCTGGTGCCGAAAATCTGACTTATACATTACAAATGGATGACGAAGGTTGGATGGATGTAGATGGAGCTACAGATATGACTGCTCCTGAATTTTCTGAACTTCCAGCTGGAGATTATCGTGTCATTGTTGCGGATTCAGAAGGTTGCGCCGGAGATACAACTGTATCTATCCCGGTTACTCAACCAGATTTTCCTGTTACATTTACATCAACACCTAAAGATATTTCTTGTAATGGTTCTAAAGACGGTATGATTGCCGTACAAATTAAAGGCGGAACCAAACCTTATAAAGTACAAATTTCTAACCAGGGATGGTTGCAGTTGGGTGATACCGTAACTGTTAAGAAAGTTGTTGTATATACTGCTGGTACTTACAACGTTCATGTAATGGATGCTTCTGGCTGTATGGCAGATGCTGATACTGTTACGATTGGCGAACCCGACGCTATCATGGTAGATATGACTGCTAGCTTTGATGAAGCAGCTTGTCCTAACGACGATGCGGGTATGATCCAGGTTGATACAATCACTGGTGGAAATACCGCAGTTTATGATGTCTATTTGGTAAATTCAGATGGTGACACAATTAAAACTGAAACTGGAGTAAACAAAATTTTAAGTTCTACTTGGAGTGGTTTAGCAACAGGTGATTATACTGTAATTGCTAGTGATGGCAAATGCGATGGTTCTGCTTCAGGATCAATTGTAAGTCCTAATAAAATTGTATTCGATGCAGCCGAGATGGATAGCGTACTTTGTGTAGGTGATAATTCAGGATCAATTGCTGTCTCAGGCGTTGATGGAGGAACAGAAGACGGTTCTTCATATGATCATTATACTGCACAGCTTCAGACTGTTGGCGGATCTGCATGGGTTGATTCAACTGTTGTAGATGGAGCTGCTACTTTCGGTGAGTTACTTGCCGGAGACTATGCAGTTCGGATTATGGATGGTAACGGATGTACTACTGATGCTGATACGATCACTGTTACAGAACCTGCTGAAGAGTTGGCTCTTAATGCCAAATGGAAAAGAGATGTTGGTTGTACTGAACCAGGTCAATTTGTATTGACAGCTACTGGTGGAAATGGCGACTACACATTCTATTGGGCTCCAACTGATCCAAATACAGGTCATGTATTATTAGATGATATGCCAAGTGCAGATACGCAATGGACTGCTGCGGGTGCGAATGATTCACTTGTTGTTAATGTTGATGCTGCTGCTACTTATATTGTATGGGTGAAAGATGCTAATGGCATGGGATGTGTTGTTGGTGGTGAAGTTGATGATTTAGGTGCTCCAGTTAATGCATGGCGCGTTAAAATCTTGAACGACGTTCCGCCTATTGCATTCGATGTGGCTCATACGAACTTGAAATGTTTCGAAGATGCTAGTGGTACAATCACTGTATCTAACATCACTGGCGGAGAATCTGCCGATTATAAAGTGTTTATCGACGGCGTAGCTATCGAAGATACTGTTGCTACAGAATTGTCTGCTGATACAATTACTGTTCAGGTTAAAGATATGGTTGGTGGTTGTACAACTGATTCTGTTGTAGTGCTTACTCAACCAGAAGAATTGACCGTTTCTCTCGATAAAGTAGATGGATCATTTACATGTCCTGATGCTACAGAAGGATGGTTAGAAGCAACTGCTGAAGGCGGTAGCGGAGCATACAGCTATCAATTGTACCAGAACGGTAGTCCTTATGGATCGGTTGTAAGCGAACCATCATTCTTTGTACCAATTGGTGCCGATTATAGTGTTAAAGTAATGGATGATAATTGCGATGCAACATCTAACATTATCACAATCCAACAAGTTGCACCAACAGAATCTACAATTAAGGATGTTACTTGTTATGGTGCAGAACACGCTTCTGCTGAAATTATGGCAACTGGCGAACCAGGACGTACATTCGAAGTTCGTTACCGTGTTGTAACAGGAGTCGCTTCAGGTATTGAAACTTACGGAGCTTACTCCGACTGGATGCCGTTTAGCGGAGATACAATCGTTGATGGATTGTCTTATGCAAATGAGTTCCAAGCTGACGCTGGTTACTTCTACTTTGAAACCAGAGATAGCGAAGGATGTCTTGGTGATACTACTAAGATGACATTCGTTCCAGTTCAGCATCCATTGCAAACCAGTTACGAAACTACAGCTGATGGTTTAGGTGCTACCTTGACTATTACAGGTGGAATTTCTCCATACTCTTATCAGGTTGACACGAATGCAGTTGTAAACCTTGCCGAGGATGAAGATATGTTCCAGGTTGTCAATCTACAGTCTCCTGCTTCTATTGTTACAGTAACAGATGCACACGGATGTTCTGTATCAGATACGATTAGTGTTGATGCTATTATGATGACTGCTGATCCAGCAATGGGTGACAGTATGGCTCAATCATTTGACGTAACATTAACATTCAACCGTGAAGTTACTGTTGCTGAAGGTGATATTACTGGCGGTACAGTTACAGCAGGAACAGGAACTGAATTTACGGTTTCAATGTCTGGCAACGACGGTGATACATTAAGCTTAATGGTAGGAAATGCCATTATGGATGCTTCAGGTAATACATTTGCGGGTGATACATTGACCTATGTAGTAGGTGACAATACTGCACCAATGGCTCAGACTTATTCACCTGAAAGTGGTTCGACATTAACTGATAATCACCCAACGCTGACTGTGACATTCGATGAGGATGTAGTATTCAACCAAGCTGGTAGCGTATATATTACTCCAGTAGGAAGTACTACGCCAAAATTGACTATCCCAGTTACTGCTGATATGGTAAGTGGAAATACATTAACTGTAACTTACACTTACGATCCGGAAATTGGTGGTTTGAATAAAAATAAAGAATACTCTGTAACCTTCGATGGAGATATCATTGCTGATGCAGCTGGTAACTCTAACCCAGGACTTTCTGATAATTCTGTTTGGACATTCACCACAGGTGATTTCGCGACAGGAGTTAAAGATCCAGTAAGTGCTCTCGTATTTAAGGTTTATCCTAATCCATTCGATGGATATGTAACAGTTGATCATGCTGAGAAACTTTCACGAATCATTATTACAAACGTTGCTGGTCAACGTGTGAAAGACATTGTTAGCCCAACTGAAACAATTCACACGAATGACTTACGTAGCGGTGTCTATTTCATGACCTTAATTACTAAGGATGACGTAGTTGCCAAAACTGAAAGGATTGTTAAAAGGTAATGCCGAATTGATTGATTAAAAAGGGGAGGCCAATAGGTCTCCCTTTTTTATTTTCAAAAAGTTTAAAGTTGAATAGGATTGTTATTCATTCTAAAAGTGAATCAATAACTTTGTCCACTAAAAAAATCAAAGAGATGAAGTCATTGTTAGAACATCGTTCAATAAGAAAGTATAGAAAGGAAACGATAGCACCAGAGTTATTGGAAAAGTTAATCCTAGCTGGAGTACGCGCCTCCAATACAGGAAATATGCAGCTATATAGTGTTGTCGTAACGAAGGATGAAGACAAGAAGTCTAAACTTGCACCACTACATTTTAATCAATCGATGGTAAAAGGGGCTCCTGTTGTATTGACTATATGTGCCGATATTAATCGATTCAATAAATGGTGTGAAAAAAGTAATGCGGAAGCCGGATATGATAATCTGTTATGGTTTATTAATTCAACAATAGATGCTTCGTTATTTGCGCAGAACATTTGTATTGCTGCAGAAGGAAATGGATTAGGAATTTGTTATTTGGGAACTGCATTGTACAATGCGAAAGAATTTATCGAAGTATTGAATCTTCCCAAAGGAGTAATTCCGATTACTGCGATCACGTTGGGTTACCCTGACGAGGATCCTGAATTGACAAACCGCCTCCCAATAGAAGCCATCATCCACAACGAGCGGTATACGAACTATGATCGAGAATCGATCAAATCAGTTTTTAAGGAGAAGGAGAACTTGGCTAGTTCAAATCAATTCGTCAGGGAGAATGGAAAGGAGAATCTGGCGCAGGTGTTTACGGACGTTCGTTATAAGAAAGCGGATAACGAATACTTCTCTCAGAAGTTTCTAGAGACTCTAAGGGAACAAGGATTCAAAATTTAGCGAAATTACTTATTTAATAAAGTGTTTACCGATTAGGTCAAGGAATGATTGGCGATAGCTGCTACCAATAGGCAATTTTTTGCCATTTATTTCGACTTGATTGCCGACAATGCTTTGAATCTGGTCCAGGCGAATGATAAATGATTTATGGGTCCGGTAAAAATCAGTAGTAGGAAGTAGATCTTCCATCTTTTTCATGGAAAGGTTTGTGACAAAATGGTCGCCTTTAAGGTGGATTTTTATGTAGTCTCCCAGGCCCTCAATGTAACAAATCGAGTCAAATGAAATCCGAATGGCTTTCTTGTTCGCTTTTATAAAAATGTAGTCGCTCTCTGAATCTTGAGACTGCGCTTTTCGCAAAGCAACTTGCTCTTCCGCTTTTTGGATCGCTTTAAAGAAACGTTCAAATGAGAAGGGTTTTTTCAGGTAATCCAGAATATTCAGTTCATAGCCTTCCAAGGCGTAGTCTGTGTACGCTGTTGTTAAGATAACCAAGGGAGGATTGGATAGATTTTTTAAGAAGTCCAAACCACTAAGGCGCGGCATGTTAACATCAAGAAACATCAGATCTGCATGGGATTCCTGGAGCTCGCTTGATGCTGCCATGGCATTGTTGCATGTAGCAATGATTTCAAGGTTTGGAATGTCTTTAGCAAATTGAATGATTACATTCTGTGCCAATGGCTCATCATCAACAATTAACGCTTTGATCATGGTATGGTTTTTAGCTGCAATTGCAATTGAACTTTAAAGATATTCTCTTTTTTGATGATTTCTAAATCGTATTGATCCTTTTCGTAAAGGTATTCCAGTCGTTTTTGGGCATTTTTAAGGCCTATGCCGTAAGGTTTGTCTGATTGGTAGTCAATTGTTTCAAAGTTGTTTTCTACTTCGAAAAACAGCCATTGCGGGTCAATTTTGATTTTGATATTGATGTAAGCATTTTCATCCAAGGATTTTGGACCGTGTTTGAATGCATTATCGACAAATGGCTCAAAAATTAAAGGGACAATGAGTTTGTTCGGAATAGCTCCTTCTATTTCAAAATTAATGGTCGTCTTATCGGATAAACGGATTCGTTGCAGCTCAATGAAATTTCGGGTAAAGTTGATTTCCTTTTCAAGCGGTATAAAGTTTTCCCGGGATTCGTAAAGAACGTGTCTCATCAGATCAGATAGCTTCAGAATCATTTCCGGTGTTTTCGGAGAATTTATCAATGAAAGTGAGTAGATATTGTTCAGTGAGTTGAAAAGAAAGTGTGGATTGATTTGTGCTTTCAATGAGGTGAGTTCTGCCTCCAGTTTTTCACGTTCCACTTTGTTATACCGTAAGGAGATGTCCTGCAATTCCACCCAATCTTTCAAAAGCTTCGCCAAGGTTGTAACGCCGACATAAAAAGCTGTCGTAAAGAAATAGGTTGAAAATAAGCGTGATCTGCTGAAATGCAGAAGAAAATAGAACAGACCCAAAATAATCAACGACGAAACGGCCAGGGTAATAACAAG
>DATFMO010000052.1:0-4966 GCA_035266925.1 Sunxiuqinia sp.
CGAAGAAGATTCAGTGGGTTTCTGGTTGATAAATGCAGATGGGACAAGCCAGCGGAGGGTACTGCCTTACACGCTAACTACACCGGCATGGAGTCCGGATGGGAACTGGATAGCATTTTCAAAAGAAGCACAATTGTATAAAATGCCTTTTGATGGAACCCAATTTGATACAACAGCTATTGTGCAACTTACTTTTGAAGGACGCAATTTTTACCCGACATGGAATCCAGATGGTAAAAGTATTGCCTTCAATGAATCTATATGTAATGATGATTTTTTTTGTGGAATATGGGTTCTTCAATTAGAATCAGATGAAAAGAAACTTATTGGGCCCTATGGAAATTTTCCAAGCTGGCATCCATTTGACGATACACTAATTTATCTAAAAGGAGATTCTGTTTGGTTATACAATAACAAATCAGGAACAAGACAACTTGTTTTAGGCATCACATCATCATATTACAACAATCGGGATTTAAAATATTCACATGATGGAACAAAAATCGGCTTTACTTCTGCCCTCATTTCAGGTGGGGGGATGCAACTTTACATAGCTGATTCTGACGGCTCCGACCTAAAAAAAATAACAACTTCAGGAGCCCTTAATTATTCCTGGTCTCCGGAAGGAAAAATCGTTTATCTGAATTTTGATTACAGTCGTATTGACGAAACAAAAGGCACACTGTGGATCATGAATGTCGACGGTAGCAATAAGCATCAACTTACATATAATCACTTTCAAATAATCCAATAAATTACTAACCATTAAAATTTCTGAATTATGAATTTCAAAAGCTTTATGTTCATATTATGTGCATTTATCTGGTCTTTGACCGGATACTCGCAACACAATCCGGAGAATGAAATCCTGGTTTTCTTTTCCAAAGGGGCAACCCAGAAAATTGATTCAATCAATCATGTTCCTACAAAAACGTTAAGTTTTACAAAAAGAGGATTAAAAGAATCATTAAACTCTATCGGAATCCCAGACTCGCTAATGGAACTTGCTTTGCCTGATTTTAAAAGAGCAGATACACTTAAAATTTTACCCGATGGAAGGAAATTAAGCCAACCAGATATGTCAAAATTAATTCGGGTAAAAGTTCCAAAAGGTAAAGACAGAAAAGATCTAATTAAAAATCTGGTTAATCTACCTGAAGTCTTATATGCTGAGCCGAATGGAAGGGCTGTGCCTCAAGTAATCCCAACAGATACCCGGTTTAACGAACAATGGGGGCTGCGAAATACTGTAAATCCCGGTGACGATATCCATGCCGAAGCAGCATGGAACATTTATACTGGCAATCCGAATAATATCATTGCCATAATTGATGGTGGAACCGACATAAACCATGAGGACTTGAATGCCAAAATAACTGGTGGAGATACAACTTGGGGATGGGATGGCCACGGAATACATGTGTCAGGAATCGCAGCGGCAGAGTCAAATAATTCGCAAGGTATTTCGGGTGTAGACTGGAATGCCCGCATCCACCCTCAGCGAATTGACAATGTTGACGACGCTGGTATCTATCAGGCAATTGTAGATGCTGTTAATTACAGTTCAAATGTGAAGGTATTAAACAACAGCTATGGTCTTATTTATGAGAATGGTGATCCGGGTAGGTCTTCCACAACAGTACGTCTTGCGTTCGCTTTTGCCTATAAAGCAAACAGGACTTCTGTGGCTTCGATGGGTAACCATCAACTCACGGATCCTGATGTGGTTGGTTACCCGGGAGGTTATGACAATGTCATAGCTGTCGGTGCAACCGACAATACTGATGTTATTGCCAATTTCTCAGTTCATGGGAACCATATTGACGTATGTGCGCCAGGCGTTGGTATTTTATCTACAATAAGCGGGGGTTATGTTACCATGAGCGGAACTTCTATGGCGGCCCCCCACGTGACAGGCGTCGCCTCGTTGCTGAAAGGTTATAACCCAAATCTCGCCAATAACGATATAGCGAATATTATCCGTTTGAGTGCCGACGAAGTTGCGGGAATGAATGGTCAAGATTTTACCACTTCTTATGGTTATGGCCGATTAAATGCTGAGCGAGCATTAAATTTTTTACGTACGCCATTTACTTTAAAACAATGGACAGCTAGCTCGGGAAATGTGGAAAGCTCCCAGGGGTTGTATACCATGCAAATTATAGGGGCTTCCGGGCTTGCTACCGGCAACTATCTTGTAAAAAGATACGAGGTAAGGAAAACAATTACTTTTCCAGAACCCTTTTTACATATTGAAGGCGTTTGGGGAAGAGGAGTATCAACAAGTGGTTGGAGTCAGGCAAATCCCAATTTTGGAGAAGGATTTTGTGAAATTGTACCAGGAACTTTAACAGGAACAGGGATGACTTTGAGAACTTATGTTTATGAGATTTATACTACAAGTTTGCAGTACATTGGATATCGTCCCACCAGTCCTGCTAATGTAAACTTTGCGTATACAGTTTTAGGAGTTCCACTTCCGACGTTGTCCGGCCCTTCTATTGTTTGCTCGTCCGGGACTTCATTTACAGTGAACGATTTACCGGAGGGGGTTACAATAAATTGGGATCAGGGAAATTATGTTTCTCGCGCTTCCACCCAGGGAGCTAATCCATGTACCTTTTCTGCCACCGGCACAGGAGAAAGTTGGGTTGAAGCAACTATCATTTCAGATTGGGGAAATGTCACTCTCCCGCGAAAGACTGTTTGGGCAGGCCTGACAGCCTCGTTCACCGGCCCAACCACCATTTTGGCAGGCGGAAGCGGAACCTATACAGGGACAGCTTCCTGCGGTTATTCACCATATCGATATCGGTGGTGGTTGCGCAAAGAGGGAACCGGTGTTGAGGGCACAGTGGTTGGTGACGGAAGCACTTTGCGGTTGACTTCTGTTCCCCACACATCACTGGCGCTTACGCAGGAAAATTCAGGGTCAGGTGCAATCATCATGCAACCAACCCAACGGACTTACTTCGATCTTTACATGGTGGCGATTGATAACAACGGAAATGCCTATACGACCAATGAAGTCCGAATCACCGCATTCGGAAATGTTGACTTGATTTTGCCGTATGCCATGGTCGCAAATTCTACAACCATAAGCATACTTCCCAACCCAACGGATGGGCAAACAACCATCGAGTTGTCTTCTACGGATGCACAGGTTGATGATGCCTCAAATGAGTGGGATTTGGAAGTTTATGACCAAAGCCAGCAATTGAAGGCAAAGAAGACCAAAATCAGGGGGAAAAGCACAACACTCAATACCTCCGGCTGGAAAGAGGGCGTTTACGTTGTGCGGGCCAATTACAGTGGTCAACTGTTGACCCAAAAATTGGTGGTGGGCAAACAATAAATCTGTAACCTTTGATTATACTGGGCAGGTGACCCGAAGTCACCTGCTCAATTGAACCTGCACAACAAGACGCTCCCCAATCTGTTATAAATGGTATAACGTTTGCTACTAATTCTTTGTAATTTTTGAGTACATTTGTAGCGTTAAAAGAAAGGAGAAAACGATGACACAATTTTGGTTAATATTTCTGGTCGCAGTGGTGATTGTGGCTCTCTCGTTTGCGGGATTGTCCATCAAAATCCTGTTGGAAAAGCGTGGCAAATTCCCGAACATGCACATTGGAAGCAATGAGTATTTGAAAAGTCAGGGAATTACCTGCGCACAGACCTATGATAAAATTGAGCAGGCAAAAGCCCGCGAAGAGTTAAGTTTTAAAGAACTTTCAATTTTAAAAGATAATCCGGGGAGCTGTTAATGCTCCCTTTATTTTTGAGTTGTAATTTGAGTGATACGACTTCTAAATCAATCGATCCATTACCTATTTATTGATCAAATTGCTTAATCAGCAACGATTTAAACCCGGAACTGATATATTCCTTGAACTTCCCATCCTTGCCTGAATAAATAAAATACACCTCAATATTTTTATCGGCGTTGGCAATGGCTTCTGCTTTTTCTAATCCACAAACCATAAATGCAGTAGCAAAGGCATCGGCGGTCATGCAATCTTTAGCCAACACGGTGGTACTTAAAACACTGGTTTGGATGGGGTAGCCTGTTTTAGGATTGATTTCATGGGCGTATTTCACCCCGTCTTTGACATAGAAATTGCGATAGTTGCCCGAGGTTGCCAGGGCCATATCTTTTAAATGGACTATGGCGTTCAGCTTTTGATTACTCACCAGTTCATCATCATCCGGCTCACTAATTCCGATGTTCCAGTAATCACCTTCTTCATTCGTGCCTTTTGCAACTACTTCACCACCAATTTCAACCATGTAGTTTTTGCATCCCTTCATTTTGAGGAATTCACCCACTTTGTCGCAAGCATAACCTTTGGCAATGGCGCTAAAATCGAGCATGGTATTGGGATGTTCTTTGACGAATTTGCCATTTTCGATGTGGACTTTTTTGTAGCCCACTAGTTGCTTCAAAGAGTCAATCAATTCGGGCGTGATGTTTTCTTTATTTTCAAAACCAAACCCCCAGGCGTTCACCATTGGCGCAACAGTGACATCGAAAGCGCCACCTGTAATTTTTGAGACCTGCTGTGCTTTATTGAACACCTTTAAAAAGTCAGGGTCCAACTTGGGTTCTTCGTTTTTGTTCACTTTTGAAATGGTTGAAGATGGAACAAAGGTTGAAACTGAATTGCCAAGCGTGTCCAGCAAGGCATCAATTTCCGGTTTCATATTTTCGCCATTCGGGCTTTCGTAGGTCATGTGATAAATGGTTCCGTATACAAGTCCCTGGTTGGTAATGTATTTGTTTTTCTGGGTGCATGAAGCCAATATCAATACAATGGCAACGATTGGCAAGAGGTATTTTATCTGTTTCATAACGTTCAAAATTTTCGACTCGAAGATAAGCATTTTGTTTTGGCCCCAGATTTCGGAAATTCATAAAATACTTGCTACGTCGACAATAATATTTGTTAAGTAATTATCGAAT
>DATFMO010000053.1:0-5552 GCA_035266925.1 Sunxiuqinia sp.
ATACATTGATTTTGCACCGGGAGCCAGCTTGTTGCCGGAATTGAATCAATATGAAAACCTGGTCATTTTACAAACATTCTCCAAAGCCTGGGGAATGGCTGGTATCCGTTTGGGAATGGCATTCGCTTCAGCTGAAATCGTCAACATTTTCAATAAAATCAAATACCCATACAACATCAACATCCTGACCCAACAAAAAGCGATGGAGTTGCTTGAATTGGAAACAGACAAACAACAGTGGGTTGACCTGTTGATCGCTGAACGCGAAAAGTTGGCCGTACAACTGAAAAGCTTTCCGTTTGTTGTAAAAGTGTTTCCATCGGCTGCCAACTTTCTGCTGGTCAAAATGCACGATGCACGTGGCATCTACGATTTCCTGGTTGAAAACGGCATCATTGTCCGCGACCGATCAAAGGTTGTTCTTTGTGACGACAGCCTGCGCATCACAGTCGGAAAACCGGAAGAAAACGAAATACTATTGAATACATTGAACGATCTGATATAATACGTCAAAATATCCAATAAAGAATATTCAATAATAAATATCCAAAATATGGAAAATGCAACCAGAATCTTTGATTTGGAAGATCGCTTAATTGACTTTATTTTAAAGGTTGATGAGCGAATAGAATTACTTCCAAATACAAGACTGGCGAACCACATTGCTGGTCAGATGGTTCGCAGCGGTTCTGCGCCAGCCTTAAATTATGGAGAAGCACAATCGGCGGAATCGCAAAAAGATTTTATTCATAAAATGCAGATCATTCTCAAAGAATTAAGGGAAACCCGCATTTGTCTTAAAATCATTCAGCGAAAACCATTGCTTGGAGAAAACATTGTTTTGCCAGTTCTAAAAGAGAACGAAGAACTGATTGCTATTTTCGCTACAAGTATTAAAACAGCGAAATCAAAGCTGAAATCTTAATTGGATATTTTACATTGTTTATTCGATATTGAAAATTTATTACTCCTATGAAAAAGGCTTTATTCATCGACCGAGACGGAACACTGGTGACAGAACCTGAAGACGAGCAGGTTGATTCGCTTGAGAAACTGGAATTTCTACCGAAGGTTTTCCGAAACATGCATTTCATTGCCAAAAACCTGGATTACGAATTGGTGATGGTCACCAACCAGGATGGATTGGGAACAGACTCGTTTCCAGAGGATACCTTCTGGCCAACACATAATAAAATATTAAAAGCATTTGAAAACGAAGGAGTTGTTTTTGATGACATCCTGATCGACCGTCATTTTCCGGAGGATAATGCTCCGACGCGCAAACCCGGAACAGGAATGTTTGGCAAATACATGGATGGTAGTTACGACTTAGCCAACAGCTTTGTCATTGGCGACCGTCTGACGGACATTGAGTTGGCCAAGAACCTGGGCGCAAAAGGAATCCTAATCAATGACGGTTCGCTGATCGATGAATTGAAAAGCAAAGGGCTGGAGCAATATTGTGCACTGGTCACCGCCGACTGGGACGAGATTTATGCCAAAGTAGCTGCGCCAGAACGTACTTCAAAAGTTCAACGTGACACCAAAGAAACGCAGATCAATATTGAGTTGAATTTGGATGGCACTGGCAAAGGAAACATCAGCACTGGACTCGGATTTTTTGATCACATGCTGGATCAGATTGCCCGCCACTCGGGAGTTGATCTAACCGTTCAGGTGAATGGCGACCTGCAGGTGGATGAGCACCACACCATTGAAGATACTGGCCTCGCTTTAGGCGAAGCATTCAAATTGGCATTGGGAGATAAACGAGGAATTGAACGTTATGGCTATTGCCTGCCGATGGACGATTGTCTGGCTCAAGTGGCCATTGACTTTGGTGGACGCCCGTGGATCGTATGGGAGGCACAGTTCAATCGCGAAAAAGTGGGAGACATGCCCACGGAAATGTTCTTTCACTTTTTCAAATCGTTCTCCGACACTTCGCTTTCAAACATAAATATAAAAGCGGAAGGTGAAAACGAGCACCACAAAATTGAAGGTATTTTCAAGGCCTTGGCGCGAGCCATAAAAATGGCCATTCGAAAAGATGTGTTTAACTTTGAGCTTCCTTCAACCAAAGGAGCGCTCTAATTTTTTAAAAGCCACGAAGAAAAAAAAGAGTCACACTATAAAAATAACACTTAGAGCGCTTTGTGAAAAACTTTGTGCCCTTCGTGGTTAAAGAAAAAACTATGAAAAGCATCAAACCATTGCGTGATAAAAAGAATACGGCCATTCTTTTGATTCACTGTCCTGACAAGCAAGGAATTCTGGCGACTGTCACTGAATTTCTGAACAAGAACAACGGGAACATTATCAACCTGGATCAATATGTTGACAGGTTTGAAAAGATTTTCTACATGCGTGTTGAATGGGAATTGGAAGGCTTTGCTATTCCGGCTGACAAGATCGGCGAATATTTTGAAACCCTTATTGGCAACAAGCTGGAAATGAGCTGGAAAATCTATTTTTCAAAAGACATTCCTCGCATGGCCATTTTCGTTTCTAAAATGTCACACTGCTTGTTCGACATTTTATCTCGCTATACTGCTGGCGAATGGGATGTTGCCATTCCAATTATCGTCAGCAATCATGAGGACATGCGGCCTGTTGCCGAACGGTTCGGGATTGAGTTTCATTATTTCCCGGTCAACAAAGAAAATAAAACGGAGCAGGAAGCCGCCGAGCTGGATTTATTGAAAAAACACAAAATTGACTTTATCGTTTTGGCTCGTTACATGCAAATTCTATCTAAGAATTTTGTTGATCATTATCCAAACAAGGTGATCAATATCCACCACTCATTCTTACCGGCTTTTGCAGGTGCCAAGCCCTACCATGCGGCTCACGAGCGCGGAGTGAAACTGATTGGTGCGACAAGCCACTACGTAACCAGCGACTTGGATGGAGGCCCAATTATTGAGCAAGGCGTCACCCGATGCAGTCACGTAGATACGGTGAAAAGCCTGGTACGAAAAGGCCGCGATCTTGAAAAAATTGTACTTTCAAATGCCGTTTTCAAACATCTTCAACGGAAGATTCTCGTTTATAAAAACAAAACAGTTGTCTTCAACTAATATTTTCAACATGAAGTTATTGACAGGGATATTCATTCTTCTGGCTGTCGTCGTTCAGGCGCAGATTCCTGAACAGGAGGTACCGGCGGATTACGGTTACATCGTGAAAATTGGTCAGCAAGCACCCGATTTTTCGACGGTTACGCCTTCCGGTCAAAAAGTGAAATTATCCGATTTGAGAGGCAAAGTGGTGATGCTACAATTCACCGCCAGTTGGTGCTCGGTGTGCCGGAAAGAAATGCCACATATCGAAGCCGACATTTGGCAAAAGCACAAAAATGATCCGAATTTTGCACTCTACGGTGTAGATTTGGATGAACCCAAAGAAACAGTTGCGAAATACGCCAAAGAAATTCCGATTTCCTATCCACTCCTGTTGGATCCGGCTGGAAAGATTTTTTATTCGTACGCTGAAAAGGGAGCTGGGGTGACCAGAAATGTGATCATCGACAAAACCGGTAAAATCGTATACATGACCCGTCTTTATAAGGAAGATGAGTTTAATGAGATGAAAAAAGTGATTGAGGAATTGTTGAAGTAGTACATGAGTACAAAGTACATCAGTTCATAAGTTTAACCCAAAAATAAAAACAAATGAAACGTACAGAGAATATATCGCATGGCAAAAGCAATGACTTTCGTTACTGATGTTTACAAACTAACTCTTCAATTTCCGAAGGAAGAGTTATTTGGATTAACTTTTCAGATTAGAAGACCTGCAGTTTCAATTCCAAGTAACTTTGCTGAAGGTTTTGGAAGAAAAGGCAACAATGAATTTATCCGTTTTATTCGAATTTCAATTGGATCGCTTTATGAATGCCAGACCCAATTGGAAATATCAAAAAATATCGACTAATTGAGTAGTGTCGAATTTGAAAAAATTTTATTCAATCCAGAGCAATTGAAGCTCTATTGAGAGGCTTGGAAAAAAAATTACAACAATAACTAGAGTACTTATGTACTCATGAACTCATACACTTATGAACATCGTCATTATCAAATACAACGCCGGGAATATTGAGTCGGTAAACAATGCCTTGCAGCGGCAACGGATTTCGGCAAAAATTACCGGCGACCACGAAGAAATAATAGCTGCCGATAAAGTAATTTTCCCGGGAGTGGGCGAAGCCAGCACAACAATGGCCTACCTCAAAAAAGAAGGTTTGGACAAGTTGATTCCCTCATTGACACAGCCCGTGTTGGGGATCTGTCTGGGATTACAATTGATGTGCAGCCATTCAGAAGAAGGAGACACACCTTGTTTGGGCATTTTTGAAGAAAAGGTGAAACGTTTCATTCCCAAGCCGGGCATGGAATACATCACCAAAGTTCCACACATGGGCTGGAACAACATCTCTAACCTGAAAAGCGAATTGTTTGACAAATCGATCGACAATCAGTTTGTCTACTTTGTACACTCGTTTTATGCTACTGTCGGCGAACACACAGCTGCTGTTGGGAATTACATCAACCCGTTTAGCGCGGCATTGCACCGAGATAACTTTTACGCCACCCAATTCCACCCGGAGAAGAGCGGACCGGTAGGCTCCAAAATATTAGCGAACTTTTTGAAATTGTAACGAATAAAAGTACCTGAGTAACAAAGTTCCTTAGTACCTGAGTTCTTTGTTGCATTACCCCCAAAAACTAACAAATATGAAGACTTACAGAGACATTAAAGTATGGCAAAAAGCAATGCCGTTTGTGACTAAAATTTACAAAAGTACCGGTCTGTTTCCCAAAGAAGAAATATATGGTTTAACCAGTCAAATCAGGAGAAGTGCTGTATCAATCCCATCAAACATTGCAGAAGGTTTTGGCAGGAGGTCCTCAAACGAGTTCAAACGGTTTCTTCAAATTGCCATGGGCTCGTTATTTGAATTGCAAACGCAACTTGAAATTTCAAAAAACCTGGAATTTTTAGATGATAGTGCTTTTGATGATTTATTTCAGGATTCAAGAGAAATTGAAAGGATGTTATCAGCCTTTATCGATGCGATTAATAATTCCAATTCAGAAAATTAATAGACATGCAACGAAACTCAGGAACTCAGGAACTCAGGAACTCAGGAACTGCTAAAATAACTATCATCCCGGCCATTGACCTGATTGACGCTAAATGTGTACGCCTCTCGCAAGGCGATTACGACCAAAAAACGGTGTACAATGAGAATCCGTTGGAAGTTGCCAAAATGTTTGAAGACGCTGGAATCACCCGCTTGCACCTGGTGGACTTGGATGGCGCCAAAGCCAAGCACATTGTCAATTACAAAGTGTTGGAAACCATTGCTGGTAAAACGAACCTGATCATTGATTTTGGTGGCGGATTGAAATCTGACGAAGACCTGAAAGTTGCCTTTGAAAGTGGTGCGCAGATGATCACCGGTGGCAGCATCGCAGTGAAAGACCGCGAGACATTTTTAAGTTGGATTGAAAAGTTTGGCCCAGAGAAAATCATTCTGGGGGCCGATG
>DATFMO010000054.1:0-4048 GCA_035266925.1 Sunxiuqinia sp.
TATTTTTATGCGGGCCCTGCCTCGAAGCAGTGAGGGCAAGGAGAGTTACGCCACCTTTACGATTATTGAAATTGAGGTGGACGGGTTGGTACGCATTATTAACTACGATAATCCGCCAACGATCATTCTCCGGCAAGACGAGCCTTTTTCGCCAAAAGAAATTGAAGTGCCAATTCCTGGTGAGGAAAACGTTGGTAAAATCCTTCGTATTCGTGAGTTCACCCCCATGCGGGGCGATCGCATTCTTTTTATGAGTGATGGCGTCGTGCAAAGTGGCTTGGGTGGCAAACGTTACCCGATGGGCTGGGGGCTGGAAAATGTCAGGCAGTTTGCCCAAAAGCAAATCTCGCGTGAAATGGAAGTTTCAGCAACCCGGCTGGCTCGTAAAATTTTGAATCAAGCCTCGATGAATGACGGATTTACTTTAAAAGATGACGTGAGCTGTGGAATCGTTCATTTTCGGCAGCCTCGTGAAATGATGTTGATCACCGGACCGCCATTTTATAAAATTAAGGACACTGCTTTTGTTGAACGTATTCGCGAATTCCAGGGGAAGAAAATTATTTGCGGAGGAACTACGGCTGAAATTATTGCTCGGGAAATGGATCTGGAAGTCAATATTCAGCATCACTATGCTGAAGCTGCTATTCCGCCTGCTGCCCAAATGGAAGGTTTTGAGATGGTGACTGAAGGCATTTTGACGATGGGCAAGGTGGAAGAAATCCTGGAAAGTTACACCAGTGACATTCGATTGGGGGCAACTCCTCCTGAAGAAGTGGTGAAACTGATGCTTGAACACGATATCATTCACATCATCGTTGGAACTCGGATCAACTGGGCCCATCAGGATCCGGATCAGCCTACCCAACTGGAAATACGGAAATTTGTTGTTAAACGAGTTGTTCGTTTACTGGAAGAACGCTTTCTGAAGAATGTAACATTGGAGTTGGTCTGATGGTCTATTGAGCAGGAGACTTCGAGCCACCTGCTCAATATGCTTTTTAGCATAAAAACCACCCCGTCAATCGCTTTACGATTGCCACTCCTCCTTGAAAAAGTAGGGGAAATTGGGTTAGGTAATATCAATTCGGTTTAGAGGCTAACGTTGGCGTTTTTATTCAGGCCAAAATTCTCCTCCTTAAGGAGGATTATTCGCGGTTCACCGTGAGGGAAGTGGTGAATTGTAGATTTTTGGGCTCAAAACCACTCTGTGTCAGTCTAAAAATTGTTTAAAACATTATGAATTATTGACATAAGTTCTGTGGGAAGTGGGGTATCTTTGATGATTACCGGTTCTAATATGGGAGGGAAAAGCACTTTTTTAAGAACAGTCAGTGTAAACCTTGTGTTGGCATTAGCTGGTGCACCTTGTTGTGCAAAACAGGGGCTGGTTTCGAACCTGAAAATCTATACGAGTTTAAGGACTCAGGATAATTTGAAGGAAGGAATTTCTTCTTTTTATGCAGAATTGAAAAGATGCTGAAACTAATTGAAAAGATGCTGAAACTAATTGAAAGTAGTCAAAACACTTTTTTCCTTTTGGACGAGATGTTTAAAGGCACAAACTCAGAAGATAGACATAAAGGAGGTTTTTAATTGATTAATCAAATAAGTGAGCTCAAAACGTCAGGAATTATTGCAACACACGATATTAAACTTGCAAAACTATCGGCGAATAAAAGGTTAGTTACAAATTATAGTTTTAATAGTGAGATTAAAAATGATTCAATGCATTTCAGTTATAAACTTCATTCAGGTATTTGCAATGACTTTAACGCTAGTTAGCTTATGAAAAAGAGCGGAATAAGAATTTTATCGAATATTTCAGATGAACGGAATTAATAAAATACGGTAGAGAACATTAAGTTACCCGGCAAGTCGGGTTTCCCCCGAAGGATCGGGGCAAGCTCTGCTTCGTTGACATGAAATTAGACCCGAGTACTCGGGTTGAAATGCAGCACTTCGTACGAATTTCATCGGGTAAACCCGCCCTACGTGTAGCTGTGGAACGCTGATAGCAACCTTAAAAAAAAGACATCGCATCGGAATCGACTAAATAAAAAATTATGAATTATAAAGACAAAACATTTGAAATTGATAATGATCACATCAAGTTTAAAAATAAGACATTCATTTTGTATTTGCCTATTTTTATCGCTTTATTGACCAGTACAATATTGTTTAATAGAGATGGTTTTATAGCCTTGTTAAGTAGTTTTTTTGGTGTCGCTTTGGGACTGATAATTATTTTTCGAGTCTTTATTCTACTTTACTGGAGAAACAATATTAATTTATCCGACATTTCTTTTGTTGAAGTAAGAAATTGGAACTCAGATATAGACAAAATGAGAAACTTCTGGGGTGTTCCAAAGTTTAGGTATCACTTCCCGACAGGTCTTGACAAAAAGAGTAGTCCTAAAGTGATTTTCGTACATCGCAAGAAAGGGAAATTAGTAATAGGCTTTGCTCCGACTAATTGCATTGCAACAATTTCAGCTTTTCGAGAAAATGGCATCAAAGTAGTTGAATAAGCAACCGATATAAACTTGACATTTAGGCATTAAAGGCAGCTGGCAACAGCAAACTACCCGGCAAGTCGGGTTTTCCCGAACGATCGGGGCAGGCACTGGTTCCCTGCCTGCATGATGCAGTCAGGCAGGATTGACAGGATCCGGCAGCTGCCGGGTGAAATGCTGCTCTTCGTAGAGAGTTCATCGTAAAACTCCCGGCCTGCGTGTAATCTGGGAATGTTATGGGCAAGTAATACAAAAACAACAGATGGATTTTATTGTAATTAGATTATTTGATTTGTTATAATATTTCAAGAAAAGTGAAGTTCAGTAAGCAAATACTAAAACAGTTTGTAGCGAACACTGACTCTATTGGTAATTTTTAATTTAATCGTTGTGAAAAAATTGTTATCGGCTTTTTTATTATTTTCTTTTGTGGATGCAGTTTCGCAAACTGTCCTTCCTGTTCCTGATCATATTGTGATTGTAATACTGGAGAATCATTCTTACTCACAGATCATTGGCTCCTCAGAAGCGCCATATATCAATGCATTGGCAAGTGATACAAATTCTGCATTATTCACAAATTCGTATGGAATAGAGCATCCTAGCCAACCGAATTATTTGGATTTGTATTCTGGTTGCAATCAGGGAGTAACCGATGATAATTTGCCATCAACAATACCTTTTACTACAGTCAATTTGGGAAGTCAGTTGATCAGTTCTGAAAAAACATTTATCACTTACTCGGAGGACCTGCCAAATGTAGGTTTCAATGGTGCCTCGTCGGGCAAATATCGGCGAAAACATAATCCTGCGTCCAACTGGATGGGGACAGGAACAAACCAGATTCCAATAACAACGAATCAACCATTTACTGCATTTCCATCTGGAAACTTCACATTGCTTCCTGATGTTTGTTATGTAATACCCAATCAAGACAATGATATGCACGATGGCAGCATTACAGCAGCCGACAACTGGATTTACAATAAGCTTTCCAGCTATATTCAGTGGGCTAAAACCAACAACAGTTTATTCATACTCACATTCGATGAGGACGATCACACCATGAATAATCAAATAGTGACCATCTTTACAGGACAAATGGTGGTAGGAGGTCAATATTCAGAAACGATTAATCATTACAGCATTCTCCGTACCATTGAAGCTATGTATGGATTGCCTTATGCCTGCAACGCTTCAACAGCGACTACAGTATCAGATTGCTGGACTGTTGCAGATGTCATCAACACCAATCAAATTAATTTTTCGGTGTATCCTAACCCCGCGAGCCATTTTGTTACGCTCGAAATCCCTGAAATTAGTTTGTTGAATAAATTAAAATTGTCATTCCTAAATGTGCTTGGAGAAAAAGTGAAAGAAGTTCCAATCAACTCTACCATTTCAAAAATTCAAGTTGAAGAATTAGCTCCTGGATATTATTTGTATCGATTAGAAAACGAGGGGGAAGTTATTAAGACCGCAAACATTATTATCAAGTAACGATAGAAAACAAAACCTGCCAGAAACAACAA
>DATFMO010000055.1:0-11507 GCA_035266925.1 Sunxiuqinia sp.
ATAATTTAGTTTAGTTAGACCAGAAAATAAATATTGGTTTAAAGAGAAAAGGTATCTATAATTATTTCATTCTAAAGCATTTGTTTTGTAAATGCTTCGCTAATATAGCATATATTTCCTACGAATATTAAAAAAACCTTAAAAAATCTTAATGTATAGAAAATTCATCGTTTTTGCAGATTTATAAATAATTGGCATTCAATGTTTAAAAACCACCCATATGTTGTAGAATATATTTCTAGAATCTATCATATGTTGGCGTCATTTTGTCTGAAATGGTTGGAATGGTGATTTTACCTTATATAAGGGAAGAGATAATCGGGTCAGTTATTCTTAATTTGAAGTTTTTATATCTTTGCGCACAAAATATTAACCATGCAACTATACAACAAATTCAGCAAAGAAGAACTGAAAGCACGTCTGATGGCCGAAACTTTTAAACGCACAACCATCTCTTTTTATCGGTATGTGCGTATCGAGGAACCTTTGGACTTTCGAAACAACCTATATGTAAAATGGAATGAACTGAACTGTTTTGGTCGTATCTATGTGGCGAGAGAAGGCATCAACGCACAAATGTGTGTCCCTGAACACAACCTGGAGCAATTTCTGGCGCAGCTGGACGAAATGGAAGAGCTGAAAAACATGCCGATAAAATATGCGGTGGAAGATGATGGAAAATCATTTTACAAGCTTACGATCAAAGTGCGTCCTAAGATTGTAGCCGACGGTTTAGACGACAATGCATTTGATGTGACCAATGTTGGCAATCATTTAACTGCTCAGGAATTTCATAATATGGTGGATCAGCAAGATACGCTGGTCATTGACATGCGAAATCATTACGAAAGTGAAATTGGCCATTTTAAAACAGCTATTTGTCCTGAATCCGACACCTTCCGTGAAGAAATTGACATGGTTGTCAGCGATTTCAAAGATCAAAAAGACCGAAAAATATTGTTGTACTGCACTGGTGGCATTCGTTGCGAGAAGGCGAGTGCCTATTTAAAACATCACGGTTTTAAGGATGTGAACCAATTGCATGGTGGTATTATAGAATATGCACAACAAATTAAAAAGTTGGATTTACAGTCGAAGTTTGTAGGGAAGAACTTTGTTTTTGATGAGCGATTGGGCGAAACAATTAATGACGAAGTAATTGCACATTGCCATCAATGTGGTCGGAAATGCGACACGCACACTAACTGCGCCAATAACCTTTGTCATATTTTATTTATTCAATGTCCTGAATGTGCTAATCACTACGATGGTTGCTGCAGCGATGAATGCAAGGATGTATTGCATGCTCCGGTAGAAGATCTCGAGTTGTATGTTCAAACATTCAAACGTAAATTTGGCAACCGAAAAAGTTTTCGGAAAAGCATTGATAATAAAATAAAGGTTGACAAAATTGATCAGCCGAAAGCTGAAGTATAATATGAGCAATTTCTGGCAGGAAATAGAACGACCAATTATGGCACTTGCACCAATGGAAGATGTGACCGATACGTCGTTTCGTGAGTTGGTGGCTCGCATCTCACAACCCGGATGTTTACACTTGTTGTTTACCGAATTTACTTCGGTTGACGGCATGAATCACCCGGTTGGAAAGAAGCGTGTTGCCGAACGATTAATCGCGAGCGAGAGTGAACGTCAGATTTTAAAAGAAAAAGGGATAAAATTGGTCGCTCAAATCTGGGGGAACAAGCCGGAAATTTATCACAAGGTAACCCGTGAAATTACCGAAGAATATGATTTTGATGGCATCGATATTAATATGGGATGCCCAGTGAAAAACGTGGTAAAAAATGGATGTTGCAGCGCATTGATTGATCAACCATCCCTGGCCCAGGAAATTGTATTGGCCACCAAAGAAGCGACAGACTTACCGGTTTCTGTGAAAACGCGAACCGGAATTCGCCAGCATGAAACGGAACGTTGGATCACTCAATTGTTGGAAACAAAGCCGGCGGCTATCACGTTGCATGGTCGAATTCAAAAGCAACAGTCAGATGGTGAAGCCAACTGGGATGAGATTGCTAAAGCAGTGCAGGTTCGTAACAAATTACAACCGGAAATTCCGATCTTGGGAAATGGAGATATTCTTTCTTATGCACAATCCTTGGACTATTCGCAGCGATACGGGGTGGATGGAATCATGATTGGACGTGGAATTTTTCACGATCCCTGGTTTTTCAATTCGGAGGAAAAACAACGAAGTAAAGAAGACAAGCTGGAACAGTTAGTTTTGCATACCCAGCTGTTTGAGCGGAACTGGGGTGGCGTGAAAAATTTCAATATTTTAAAGCGCTTTTATAAAATTTATGCCAATGGGTTTCAAGGCGCTGCTCACTTGCGTGCAAAATTAATGGGCGCAACCACATATGAAGATGTTTATCAATTGGTTGACGCCCAAAAATTAACTGTCGGTAACGAGACAAATTAGTGCGAACAATTGTGATGTTCGACACAAGTTGTTTGATTTAATTGAAATTTATTGTTTTTCCATTGTTTTATGGCTTCATCAATGCTTCCACGAAAACCGGTTAGTACTTCAATATTTTGCAGTTTTAACTTTGATACCGCACCTTGGCCAATTCCTCCGGCCAATAATAAGGTGACGCCTTCCTGTGCTAATTCTTCTGCGAGATTGGATTTACATCCGCAACTTTTAGAAGTGGCCATTGCAGATTTTTGGGTGACCTGTTTTTGATTATCAACTTCAATAATTGAGAAGTATTCACAATGACCAAAATGGTTATCAACCATATCTGATCGGCTTGGTATTGCTATTTTCATTTGCATTATTTTAAAAATTATACCACAAATATATAGAACAAATGTTCAATATGAAATAATTTTCAAAATAAATACTTTAAATAGAATGAGTCCAAAATAGCTTTCGAAAGCAACGTTATTTTGTTTGGATAATTTTAAAGGTGTAACCCTCAGGAATACAGCAAAAAAGAATCGATTCTAATCACTATGGGGTTAGTTCCCCGAAGCTTTGCTTCGCTTAAAAAAACTAATTTCCAATAGATACCTCGTCAACTCTGCTGCGAGGTGGTTCATTTAAGAAATGCCGCAGAATAACGCATTTGGAATTTATTTTACCGAGCGCGTTAACAGCAGCTATTCATCTTCCTTTGGAATAAACTTCATTGATATCGAATTGACACAGTGCCGGGTGTTTTTCCCGGTAAATTGTTCACCATAGAATACATGCCCCAAATGAGCACCGCAATTGGCACAGGTAATTTCGGTTCTACGACCGTCTGCATCTGTTGATTTATGCACGGCGCCCGGAATTTCGTCATCAAAACTTGGCCAGCCACAACCACTGTCAAATTTGTCAGATGAACGATAGAGTGGGGCATCACACCGTTTGCAGACGTATTTCCCCTCAGCTTTATTTTTATAATATTTCCCGGTAAAAGGGGGCTCTGTCCCTTTTTGCAGGATGACATATTCTTCAAATTGATTAAGTGGATTAAATTCCATAATTCCGATGTTTAAAAATTGAATGGTGGTTTAATCGAACCACCACTGCTGTTTATTTTAGACAAATTACATTCAATTTTGTTTGAAAAGAAATGTACCTTGCGGCCAATTTTAGCAGAACTTAAAACGATGGAAGTACCTATTATTTACCAGGATGAATATCTGTTAATCGTCGATAAGCCAATTGATTTGCCAGTGCATAAAAATGATTTTATGCCTCATGATGCCGATTATTTGACGAAACTGATCGGCGATAAGACAGGGCAGTGGATATACAACGTTCATCGTTTAGATTCGAAAACTTCGGGATTGATCATTTTGGCGCTTTCTTCGGAAGTGGCTCATCAACTCACCTTGCAATTTGAACGAAAAGAAGTGCAAAAAGAATACTTGGCCATTGTATTGGGAGAAGTTGATGATGAAGGAGTCTTTGATCAGAAAGTTGTGGTGAAGAAAAAGAGCAAGTTTAAAAAGCCAGCTGTCACTCGGTTTGAAAATATACAAAGAGTAGAGACTACTATTTCCTATAAAGATCACACGAATGTATCTATTAGCCTGGTTAGAGTGTTACCTGAAACCGGTCGTTGGCACCAAATTCGCCAGCATTTTGCCAAGAACCGGCATGATATTGTTGGTGATTCGCACCACGGCGATTTCACCTTGAATAAATTGATCAAAGCAGAATATGGATTCAACAGGCTCATGCTGCACGCCTCAAAATTAAGTTTTGTTCATCCTGTAACAGCAGAAAAACTCCAGTTTGAGACAGCTATTCCAGATGAATTTCATCAATTATTAAAAGCTGTTTCATCTGAAAAATAAAAGCATCGTTTCAGATTGATTTTTTGGAATTTGTGATTTGGAAATTCACTCTAGATGGGTAGTAAATATAAAAAGGCAAAGAAGTGACATACCGAACCACCCAATATGAAGAGGTGAAACACCAGGTGGAAAAACGGAATTTTAGGAAACAAATAGAAAACCACGCCCCCCGTATAACTCAGTCCACCTGCAAATAAAAACCAAAGTGACCGATTGGGAACATGTTGGATCACCGGAACAATGGCAAACAAAACCAACCATCCCATCGCTACATAAAGTAGGGTAGACAAGTTTCTCCACTTGGGCTTGTAGAACCAAATTTTAAAAACAATTCCTGCAATGGCCAGCGACCAAATCATACCAAAAATCGTCCAGCCAACCCAGCCGCGCAATGAAATCAATGAAATAGGCGTGTATGAACCGGCGATGAGAATGTAAATAGCTGAGTGGTCGAACTTATTCAGTTTGGCTTTTAAACCAGGTTCTTGTACACCATGATAAAGGGTGGAGGCGAGGTACAACACAATCATGCTTATGCCAAATACCGCAAAACTTACAACATGCCATGCATTGCCGTATAGAGCTCCAAATGTGACTAAAAGGATTACTCCGGCGATGGCAAGTGTCATGCCAATACCGTGTGAAATGCTGTTGGCAATTTCTTCAATACGAAAGAGATGATCCTGTTTTGCTTTTATCATTTTTTTCGCGAAGTAAATGAACCGCAAATTAACAGAAAAAATAGCTATTTCGAAATCTGTTGAATCGGTCAATGTTTGGTGAAATGATTTAGGTAGCTGTAGAAACTGACTACAAAAGGGTATCGGTTTTTGAGGCCATGATGAAGTCGTTTCGGTGCAGCCCTTTGATTTTGTGGGTCCACCAGGTAACGGTCACTTTTCCCCACTCGGTGAGAATTGACGGGTGATGATCTTCTTCTTCAGCAATTTGGCCAACTTGGTTGGTAAAATCAAGCGCTTTCTGAAAATTATTAAATGTGTAGGTCCGTCTCAACATTCTTACTCCGGCAGTTTCGATCAACTCCCAATCGGGAATTTGCGGCTTCCACGTTTTAATTTCTTCCTCTGTGGCTTGAGGCGCGCCAATCTGACAGGCTTCGCATTTTAAGGCATTTAATTCTTTCATAAAGCATTCTGTTTTATTGTAATGTAAAATAAGAAGCCGTCACTCAGACGGCTTCAAACTCGTTTATAACGCTGCTATTGCTTTTTCGAGCTTCGCTTTAATTTCCCCGGCAATTTGAGCCAGTCCGGAATTTTCAACCGCCATCATAGAGGCTTTTGGATCGACTGCAGCCACTTCAACCTGACCATTATCCAACTCCTGTACAATGACATTACAAGGCAGCATGGTTCCGATTTTATCTTCAGCTTGCAGTGCCTTGTGTGCAGCAGGTGGGTTGCACGCTCCTAGAATGGTGTATTTCCGAAAATCAACATCAAGCTTATCTTTCAACTTCTCTTGAATATTGATGGTTGTCAGCACACCAAATCCTTCTTTTTTAAGTTCTTCAGTCACTTTATCGATGGCTTCGGTAAAGGAATAGTTTGTTGTTTTTTCAATGTAATACTTCATTTTCTGGATTTTTTATTGGTTAATATTTAGTTTCCGCTTTAAAAGCTGCGCATTAATCGCAACAATAACGGTACTTAAACTCATTAATATTGCTCCCACTGCCGGACTAATTAGTATCCCTTCACTATACAGGATACCTGCAGCAAGAGGAATTGCAATGACATTATATGCTGTTGCCCAGATAAAATTCTGAATCATTTTTTTGTGTGTTTCTTTCCCAAAGACAACCAGGGATGCGATATCTTTCGGGTTGCTGTTCACTAAAATAATATCAGCAGTTTCTGCGGCAACATCAGTTCCGGACCCCACGGCTATCCCAATATTGGCTGTTGCCAATGCTGGTGCATCGTTAATTCCGTCACCAGTCATCGCTACATATTCACCTTTTTTCTGAAAATGTTTTACCTGATCCAGTTTTTGATCAGGCAGAATATCCGCGAAATAACCGTCAAGGCCCAATTCATCGCTGACACTTTTAGCCACCCGTTTGTTATCTCCCGTCATCATATAAACTTTGAGACCATTATTTTTCAACGTTTTAACGGCTTGATAAGATTCATCTCTGATTTCATCAGCCATTGCAATATATCCGACTAGTTCATCATTAACTAATACGAATACAACAGTGTCCTGTTCGTTTTTGATCGATTTATCAGGTATCTTTAATTTCTTTTCTTTGAGGAAACCAGGACTTACAACTTTGACCGTTTTATTTTCAACTTCAGCCTGAATTCCTTTACCTGTTATCGATTCAAAATCTTTAGGTTCAGTAAAGTCAATGTTTTCGTCTTCGGCTTTACTTAATATCCCGATTGATAATGGATGTTCTGATTGTGATTCAACGGCTGCGGCTAATTTTAGAATTTGTGATTTTTCGTAGTCTTTGTGAACCGAATCGTATCTTGTGACTCCAAAATTCCCTTTTGTCAATGTACCGGTTTTATCAAATGCCATCAACGTAATCTTTCGCGCATTTTCGAATGCCGTACGGTTGCGGATCAACAATCCTTTTTGTGCTGATAATGAGGTTGAAATAGCAACAACCAGTGGCACGGCTAATCCAAGTGCATGGGGGCAAGTAATCACCATGACACTCGCCATACGCTCCAGAGCAAAAACAAATGGTTTCCCGGCGATCAGCCAGACACTGAGCGTTCCAAATCCTGCAGCCAGAGCAATGATCGTCAGCCAAAAGGCAACACGATCAGCAAGATGCTGGGTTTTTGATTTTTTGCTCTGCGCATCCCGAACCATATTGACGACCTTATTTAGATAGGTATTTTCACCAATCTGATCTACCCGAACCTTCAAGCTGTTTTTGCCATTGATGG
The DNA here is from genome assembly GCA_035266925.1 of Sunxiuqinia sp. GTDB lineage: Bacteria > Bacteroidota > Bacteroidia > Bacteroidales > Prolixibacteraceae > Sunxiuqinia. Next base: position 7,251 of record DATFMO010000055.1, read on the forward strand.
TTCCTCCAATTACTTCATCGCCTTTTGATTTTTTCACCGGATGGGATTCCCCGGTGACCATCGCTTGGTTGACGGAGCTTTCGCCTTCTGTAATCGTACCATCAACCGGTATTTTTTCTCCGGGAAGAACCTGAACTTGATCACCCTCTTTCAGTTGATCAACTTTTACATCTTCTATGGAATTACCATTGATCCGATGTGCTTCAGAAGGCATCATTTCAACCAACTTCTGTAGTGACTGTGAGGCGCCCATTACCGATTTCATTTCAATCCAATGGCCCAGAAGCATAATGTCGATTAGTGTAGCCAGTTCCCAGAAAAATGTGTCTCCTTTTAGTCCCAAAGTTGTTGCAGAACTGTATCCCCAGGCGATGGTTATTGCCACCGCAATAAGGGTCATCATGCCCGGTTGTTTTTTCTTCAATTCATCAACAAGCCCTTTAAGAAAGGGCCAACCGCCATAAAAGAAAATAGATGTTGAAAGTGCAAAAAGAATGTAATTTTCTGCTCCAAATGAAAAATCAAATCCCAGCCATTCCTGAATTGTCGGCGACAATACCAAAATGGGCAAAGTAACAACTAATGAGATCCAAAAGCGTTTTTTAAAATCTTTGATCATCATCGCATGGTGGCTGTGATGGTCATGCGAACTATGGGAATGTTGATGATGCTCGTTTTTGTTATTCATGTGCTGGTGACCTGAATGATCAGTGTGTTTGTGTTTTTTTTGATTGTTTTCTTGCTTCATCATTTAAAAGTCTGGTTTATTCTGTTATCAGAAAAATCCATGCCAGTGATTTTGGCAAGTTGGTAATCGCTTGTTTGGAGCTACTGGAAATCGATAACTTTCGACGTCATGTGGTTTAGATACACGTTCATGTTGCTCTTTTTCTACAGTAAATTAGCTAAAGCAATTAAATTGGTTTCGTTGGTTAATAAATCATCGTTACCTTGCGCATCCCGTTACTGATTACCGATCGGTATGGCGGTAGAAGTTAAATTATAAAAAGAGCCCGGATGATCGATATTGACGAATTGAATGAAAAATACAGCCTTGAAGGTGAAATTGGCTTTACGGAATTAGAGGGTGATTTAGTTTTTATGACTGTTACCAATAAATATGCTGACGCAGATATTTGTTTGTATGGCGCTCAACTACTCACTTTTACGCCCGTTAATCGAATGGACATGTTTTGGGTTAGCCCTGAAAGTCATTTTGAAGAGGGCGAAGCGATACGTGGTGGTATACCTGTGTGTTTTCCGTGGTTTGGACCGCATCCAACTGATGCTGACAAACCACAACATGGGTTTGGCCGATTAATGTATTGGGAAGTAGCAGAAACAGCTTCCCGGCTCAATGGAGAGACATTCATTCGCTTGCAATTGAATTCGTCAGACAAAACAAAGGCATATTGGCCGCATGACTTCAAGGCTGAATTGGCATTTATTATTGGTCAATCGGTTAACGTTTCCTTGAAAGTGACCAACACATCGAACGACACTTTTGATTACACTTGTGCCTTGCATTCTTATTTCGGTGTTTCAGCCATTGAAAATATTACGATTGAAGGCTTGAAAGGGGCCCGCTACCACAGTCAATTGGAGCCAGGCGATTTCGTACAGGACTCGTCGCTGTTGAAAATTGAAAAGGCAGAAACGCGCCACTATCACGAAACAGACGCGCCTTGTGTGATTGATGATCCTGTTTTCAGGCGTCGGATTCGAATCGAAAAAAAGGGAAGTACCAATACGACGGTTTGGAATCCAGGAGCAGAAGCTTGCAAGCAAATTGGCGATACGCCGGATGAAGCCTATCATTCGTTTGTTTGTGTTGAAACAGTGAACGCATTTGAGGGAACCATTCAACTACAGCCGGGCGAGAGTCACGAAACAACAGCAATGATTGGGTTGGAAGAGTAACACAACCTGGCGCTATTCCCAGTCAAAATCATCTGGGTTAAAAGGAATGTCGTCGTCCGGATCATTGTCGAAGGGCCCGACACCTGGCGGATTGAACAATCCCCAGCGATCAATAATGTAGTCTGTTTGGTCGAAGCTGGCCACCCAATCGATGAATAATATTCTGTATTCTTCAATCAAATCACGTACGATTTGGTAGTATTCTACATGTTCAAAACCGAACATCTCCAACGAATGGTTTTGTACCATCAGATCACGGGCTGCTTTTCGAATGATGGCTGCCGCCTCCTTTCGGATATCGTAGAGTTGTCCACCTTCAGCACCAGCAATTTTTACTGTTAATTGTGCCGCATCACTCAACATTTGAGCTTTCACAAATTGAAGGTGGTCACCATCTTCTGGAATTAATTCGCCAATGCGCGAAACGATATCTAATATTTCTTTCCCTTTCTTGAAGATCGGTAACTTTTCAAATTCTTCTTTTTCTTTCATAATCTCTAAAATTAGAACCCCCAAATTAAACTTATTGTATGAACTTTCAGAAGGTAGTTACGATTCTTTGGTTTAACTGGTAATTTGGTGGTGTAAAATGAAATAGTATGAATCAGCGTCATTTTATTTCCAGATTTTTTTAGCCATATTATGTTGAAAATAATTGTTAGCTTTGTCCGCTTTGTGAACCTGGTGAACTTTAACATTTAGATCAGGTTAATAAATTTGTAAAACAAAGCAAGAGGACGCACGGAGGGAGAAGAACTTATGTTTCGGGATTTATTAACTAATATAACGCTGCTTGTAGCGCTATCATTCTTCTACAATTATATTGTAAAGCATTATTTGCATAAAATTAAGCAACCTGTTTTCGTTGTTATTTCCGGGATCTTATTTGGTGGAATTGCAGTTTTAGGAATGCTTATGCCTGTTCAGTTTTCACAGGGAATAATTTTCGATGGTCGCTCAATAATATTATCGCTCGCTGGACTTTTAGGCGGTGGAATCGTGGCCGGAATAGCTGTGTTTATTGCTGGCATTTACCGGGTATTTGTTGCGGGGACTGGAGTTTTCGCCGGTTTAGCTTCTATTTTTGTCAGTGCCCTGGTGGGCTTGATTTTTCGACATTTTCAAAATAAAGACGCCCACAATATTTCTTCCAAACACTTATTAGTAGTTGGATTATTGGCTACGCTTGCTGTTTGTTTATGCCAATTTTTGCTTCCCTGGCATTTGGCAAAACAGTTCTTTACCACGCTAGCTCTTCCATTATTGGTGGTATTTCCTGTTGTTACCATGTTTATTGGTGGTTTTATTGTTGACGAATTGAAAAGTCTTGAGCTGGTTAAGAATATAAAGCATAGTGAATTGTTGTTTCAGGCAATGGCTGCCAATGCTCCGGTTGGAGTTTTCCGGACCGACATGACCGGAAAAACAACCTATGTAAATGCTTCCTGGATTGGGATTTCAGGACTTACACACAGGGAAGCTCTTGGCGAAGGCTGGAAAAAGGCAGTTCATCCCAATGATCAGGAAAAATTGATGCAGATGTGGCAGAATGCTGTGAAAAACGATAGAAGTTTAAAAACAGAATTTCGTTTTCTCCGTCCTGATGGTCAAATTCGGTGGGTTATTAGTAGTGCTTCCCCGTATTCTTTAAACCTTGGCGCTACTGAGGGATACATTGGAACAATTACTGATATTACTGAACGAAAAGTAGCTGAAGAAGCTCTGGCCGAAAGTGAAGAATCGCTGAAACATGCACAGTTGGTGGCGCAGTTGGGGCATTGGGATTATGATCTCGTAAATAATAAGTCGAGATGGTCAGAAAATTGCTATTCCATTTATGGGTTGAAAACCAACGAAATAGAGCCTTCGTTTGACTATTTTAAGAGTAGAGTTCACCCTGATGACCGGCATCTCATTGAAAAGGCAGGCGCTGAATTAATAGCTACCCGGATGCCTCTGGAAATGGAGCTTCGAATTACGTTTTCCGATGACCAAATTAAATGGATTAAACACAAAGTAATTCCTGAATTCGAAAATGATCGATTAGTTTACCTGAGGGGGATTAACATGGATATTACCGACTACAAATTGGCGATTCTCGAAATAAAAAATCAGAAGAAATTATTCGAAACCATGTTTAATTCCATGACTGATGGAGTGATAATAACTGATACCAAACGAAATATCCTATTAGCCAACAAAGGGATGACAGACACCTTTGGTTACCAGCCAGAAGAATTAATAGGGAAAAGCACCGCTATTCTTTATGTGGATCATGAACACTTTGAAATAGCTGGGGAAAAAGTTTTTCAAGGTGACGCTAACCAGTCTAATCAA
>DATFMO010000056.1:0-6168 GCA_035266925.1 Sunxiuqinia sp.
ATTAACTCCAGTCTCAATTTTGGCTCGTTGAGATTTTGAATTGCAATCGCTTTTAGGGTATCGTTTTTAACATGAATAAAATTCATCTGATAATTTTTTTGAATTCTGCTTCTCATTCTTTCGGAATAAGTAGAAAATGCAAAGTTGCTATTCTCAATCACGTTTCTTGCAACAATCTGATCTACCAGGTTGGTGTTATTGTTAACTGTATTCGTGGCGAACCGCTCTATAAGCTGGTTAAATTCCATAAGTTCCTTTTTTAGTGATTCATTATCGATAATATTGATTTCCCCGGAATTTATCATTTCTAAAAGGGTTGTGTTGGCATTGGTAAATGTCATTCTTGCACTCAGGTCGTTTATTTTTGGAAATATGGAGTCCATTTTTGTGAACCCGTTATTTTGCTCATAATGTGCTGTTATGTCTTTACAATCCTGTATAATGATGTCTTCAAAATCGATATAGCGCTCCTGCAACTGTATTTGTTTTTTTAGATCGATGCTTAAATTCTTTAGATAAATGTTTTCCCGTTTTCTTTGTTTCTGGTGTTCATTCCAATTGTTAACCCGCAGGGCAATCAGAATGCCTATTACTACCAATAGAATCTCGCCAATGGCATAGCGCAGGTATTTAGCGATATTATTTTCTGCAGCCAGTTTCAAGCGGATATTTTTGAAGACGCGGAGCATATTGGTCGATTGATAGGGTTAATGCTTGTGCTCTTCCAAATAATGCTCTTTCAAAATGTCTTCCCCGAAATCATTCCCTTTTTCCCGCCAGATGGAATGAATGTGGTTCCCGTTTCTCTGAAATCCCATATCGTCAAACTCAATTAAAAAGGTCGGGCTAATGATGACGTAATAGTGAGGCTTTTGAGCGACATAGCTTCCGATCCAGGCAAAGTAGATGCTGTCCAAACTCGTCTTGTAAAATTTAGATAGGTATTCATGGGCCTTTTCATGCTCCAGGTTATTGATATACTCCGTGATAATGTACTTCAAATACTCCTGTTGATCCTTATTCAAATCACTCGCCTTAATCCCTTCATAAGTTGTCAATCGTTGCGAGCTGTTCGGGTTGGTAATGATGTCTGCCGGTACCTCCTTGCTCAAGGTAGCAATGGCCTGCTGATCTTTCGACAAAGCATTAATCAGCTGAAAACCGTAGTCTTCTTCTTTGCTTAGAATCCGTAAGCCAGCGTATTTGGTCGTGTGAACTTCAGCCGGGTCAGTCCCCAGGAAAAATGGCGTAACCGAAAAATGATCGCCAACTGCGGATAGGTTGATGGAAATATGATGACCTGCGAACTTAAATCCCCAGGGATTTGATTCATCTCCCGGCTTGCCCCAAACCGCGATGTAATAGTTTCCATAGCCCCAATTCAAAGCCCTGAGCTCCGCGATTTCAGCATCACTGACTTCCTTCCTTTGATAGGCGGATTCATAAACTTCATTTAAAATATCATCCAGCTTCATAATGCTGGTGGTTTTCAGATAGCCCTGTGAGCTAAACATTGTCGTCAGTACATGGTGAAATTGAATTTTACTCGCTGTTGATAGATCACCATACCGGATTCCCGGGCGTTTAGCCATGCCAACCGGGAGATTTGTCCACTTGGTTCTGGAAGTATCCTTAAACGGATAATTTACCTGTTGAAGCTGCTCGGCATTCAGGGTATTCACGAAGGCAGCCAGTTGTTTTCCAATTTCCCGGCTTGTTTGACCGTTAATTCCGCTAATCCCAATTAGAAAAATTAGGAATAAAATTCCTGTTCTTTTCATGATGTAGAAATTTAAGTTTTGTACGATTGATCTTATTTTAAACGACCAGGCAATCAGCAGCAATAAAAAGCCAATTACCTGATCGTTTTTGAATATGAGAAGATCATCGTACCATCTTGATGAGCTTTCCGATTATCATTTCCTTCCAGTCACGGGTTTTCAGTCCTTTGGAGATCGCCATTTGAGTTTTCATGTCCATGTCACCGCCACTGTTTTCCATAAACGCAGCCAACTGGTCCATATCTTTGTAAAAGCTGTAGGCGATGTGATCAGCATAAGCGGTACTCCCGGCAGGTAAAATTGTCCTGATAAGCCCCCAGTGGCCTTTCTTGCCATCATCCACCAATTGCTGGTGCCACGGTTTGAAAATTTCGGATTCCACTTTTTCATAGCTATCGTCCAACTGTTTCATGACATCCAATGTGCAAACCGTACCGAGCTGCATCTTAAAATCGTCCTTAGTCTCGTCAACTCCTTTGAATAAAACCTGGTGAGCAATATCCCTCGATTTGACGGTTTTCTCCATCATGGCATTTAATTCTTTTTCTGATTTATTGGGATAGGCCTTTTTGGCGTAGCCCATCACATCCAAAGAGGTCACCGCCGAAAGCATGGCCTTCAGACTTGGGAAAATGGTCACCGTCAAAAATTGAGATCCTTGTTTGCTCCCTGAAGGGGTCAATGCCCAAAGGTCCCATCCAATTATCGATTTGTCGGCCACCCTTTGTTGATGAATGCCCGACCAAAATTGTTCAACTGCCAGGTAGTCCTGCGTATTTTCGTCAGGAACACTCATGAATTCAAACAGCAAATACTCCGGTGCATGGTTCTGCTGAGCTTTCATACCAATCGCAAGTAATAAAACCAGCGTTAAAGTCAAGATTTTTTTCATAATGGTGTTTTAAAAATTTTTGTTTTGATTTCACTGATTTCCTGAATTTTCAGGAATGTATCAACCTGTTTCAACTTTTTACAGAAAATGAACTTTGTGCATCGTTCAATTTAGTTCGAACAGGCATGTTGACTGGTTTTCAGTCAGCAGAGTAGTTTTTCTATTTCAAAAACTGGAGCATCATCATTTATTTTTTAGTTGAAGTTTCGTTAGTTTCTTACTCGGTTCGATTTGATACATTGGGAAACGTTTCCCGGGCAAACGCCCGTCATCGACCAATACCATATCCTTCGGAAAACATTTTTTCAAGTCTTTCAACAGGCCATCTGTCAGATACATGGCATAAACAGCATCGTACTTGCTCATGTCAATTTTTTTGGAAAAATCCGGGTAATCGGGTTTGGCATAGATCAAATCGATGTTTTTATCTTTACATCGGTGAATCAACGACATAAACATACTGAAAGCATACGGCCCGCTAAAGAGATTGCAATCTGAAATAATCAGAACATGCTGGTCTCCAGAAAAATAATTTTTGGCTTCTGCAACGTGGTAAGGACTGTCGCCCCGGTTTCCAAAGCTAACATTGTCAGATATCGCTTTTGAAGAAGCGATCCCACCGAAGACCAGTCCAACAAACAGGACTCCGAATACCACGCTGTTTTTTTTCAGCAACAATTTTCCGGCAAAGGCCAACATCAAGATGAACCCAATATAATTGAGTAACTGGTAACGGGGCAATAACGATGTAAAACTATTGCGCACGGCGTCCTCCGAAACAATGACAACCATTCCAACAAAGGTGGCCAACATCACGAACAACGCTTGCTTCTTGCTCGCCTTTTTGATTAAAACAATGCTGCCAACAATCAACAAAAGTCCGGCAACGACCAGGGCAACTGTAAACGCCACATTTCCCCAATGAAACACCTCGGGATTAAATAAAACACCTAAATAGTCCGTTAGCTGCCACAACAAAATGGTACCAATTCCGATATGACCAGACCGTGCGACTTGCCAGGTCATGCTATTTTCAATCGTCATTCGGTTGATGTAAATAAAAATTAGCCACGGAAGTGCACACAGAAAGATAATCCCCAAGCTGATGAAAAAAGGTTTCCAATTTACCCGATGAAACCGGAGATAGTAAATGATATGCATCAGAAAGATCAATGAAAATAAAATGGTGGTATGAATAGCTAAAGCACCTGCTACCACATATACCCCCCACCACAACCGGTTTTGTTTTTCGGCAGCCATTAACAATAGGTAATCCATGGCGACGATAAACAATGCCCATAAAATATAATAGCGTGCTTCCTGCGAATAAGCATGGAAAAACGGCGATACGGCGTACAAACTAACCGCAATCCAGGCCGCGGTTTTGGATTGAAACAGTTTTCGAGTGAACATGAAGAAGACAGGCAATGAAAGCAAAAATATGAAAACTGAAAAATACCGGTACGACATGTAACCATCACCAAACAATCGAATCCAGAAAATCAGGTAATAGTAATTCCCTGGAGTCAACTGAGGCATCATCATCAAACCTTTAACCTGATCGAAGATGTTTAAATGCCTGCTGTTCAGTTCAAGGATTTTATCAAAATAACTTCGATTGAAAACGGTATTGACGGGGATTTTCGCCTCATAGGTATTCATTGGAATTCCGGAAGTATGCAGGATGGTGGCGATTTCATCGTCCCAGAAAAACTTTTGGTCGAGCTTGTAAAACTTTAGGCCAATACCGATTGCAATGATGATCAAATAGATGTAGGGTTTTGTGAAAAAGTCTTTCATAATTTCAGGGGTAAATGGTTAAAAAATAGCGATGAAAAGTTCTACCGAAAATTTAAAACGGCCAGGATAACAATGGCAACGGCAGTCAGCAACGAAATTTTGCCCAGTATTTTGATTTTCTTCACCTGTGCTTCAAAATTCCCTTTTTGTGCTTTTTTGCCTGCCCTTGTGAGCAAAATAATGACGACCACCAGGACTGCGACAAGTATTAATTTGACGACCAGTAAAGGCATACTCTGCAACACTGGCCAATACGGTGTTATTAAATAACCTCCTGAAAGGATCAATAAAATGATGCCAAGCTGTCCCATTTTACTCAATGACATTGTTTTCAATGTAAATTCTTTTGCCTCCTGCGCTTCCATTTTAGAGGCAGCAACTCCAAGGAATAAATAACCAAAACTTGTTCCCAGGCCCATTGTTAAGCCCAGGAAATGAACGACCAACATTGCTTCTCTCATCGTTTAAATTTTAAATTAGTTATATCAGAATCTAGTTCAATCAGGGTTGATTGAGGAGAGATGATTTTTGGTTGAAACAAGTGAGGGGCGTCAATGAAACCCGAGACGATAAACAATCAGTAAGTTACCGTTTATTTAGATCAAGTCAAAATAAAATATAACAGTTGTACGTCAATATAAAAGCAACGTAAAACACACACAACAAACTAACATTCAACCTGTTTCCGACAATAACTTGATACTTCAAACGAAACCATTGATAAAGACATTTGATCGAAATGTCGTTACCATCCCTTTTTGTCCAGGATTTCCTTCAAATGCTTCTGTTTGACCGGCTCCCGATATTTCCTGGCAAAGTCAGTATGATATTGGTGTTTCTGTAAAAACTCAATCTGCAATTGGGTCCATTCCTGTTTGTCAGACAGATGATCAAGGTTGATCAGTTCCTGGTAAAGTTTTGTTGCAATTTTATCGTATGAATCAGTTCCTAAATAATCCAAATCCGCATCACCAATGATTTTTTCCAACAGGGTTTCCGGCTTCTGAGGAATTTTTGTAGCTCGAATCATACCAATAATTTTTGCTATTTCACCTGCAGAATATCCCCAGCCTGGCAACAAATCCTGAACATATTGCACACTCCCCTCCTCGTGGTTTTCATAGTGGTTCAAATAACCCGTATCATGCATCATTGCAGCCGTTTGAAGTAAATAAGCATCGTGGGGGTCAATACTCAACCGTTTGATGTACTCCTGGCATACATCAAAAACCCGCAATGTGTGATTCACATTGTGATAAGTCAACTTTTCGGAAAGTTCATTGGCCAACTTCTGAGTAATCATTGTTTTCAATCTTGAAATATCCATAGGCTTGAATCATAGTGAGTCCTCATCAAGACTCTGTTTTAGCGCTCTTTTTTTCGTTGTAAAAAGCTGCCTTTCACTTCTTTGACACTCTGTACAAAGAAGAAGGCGTTCGGGTCAATCTTCAATACTTCCTGCTTAATGCGATGGATCTCCAACCGGGTAATCACAGTCACCACAATGTCACAATCGTATTTGATATCGAATGCTCCAGGCAAATAGCCACGCTCGCCCTTATACACCGTAATGGCTTTCCCAAAATCATTTACAATAAGGGATTTTACAGCCTCATATTCGCTGGAGATAATGCTCAGTGAGGTGAATTCTTCAAATCCATCGACAACGTAGTCTGATGTTTTCATGGCTGTGTA
>DATFMO010000057.1:0-10261 GCA_035266925.1 Sunxiuqinia sp.
GAGATGACCCGCTTGCTGTCCGGCATCAAATGCCGTATCAACCTGATCCGCTTTCACCCAATACCAAATACTCCTTTGAAAGGAACCGATGAAGCCACCTTGGAGCAGTTCAAAGAAGGACTGGAGAAAAAAGGCATCACCACCACGATCCGCGCCAGCAGGGGGCAGGATATCTATGCAGCCTGCGGGTTGTTGAGCACAAAAGCGTTGGTGAAAGAATAGTTGAAGAAGTACGAAGTACCAAGTTCACAAGGACACAAGTCATATAACCCATTCTGTATCAAACCATTTAGGAGCGTCATCCTGAACTTGTTTCAGGATCTCTGTCAATTATCGGAAAGGCAAGCCGTAATCCCGTAAAGATCCCGAAACACCCCGATATTTCGGGGTGGGATGACGGACTCTTCTATTGTTGGTTATAGGCTTTTTTATAATCCCTCGGATCATCCTCCACAATCGCGTAATGATAGTTGTTTTTCCACTCACCGCGGATGGACAGGATATTTATGCTGCCTGTGGGTTGTTGTAAACGAAAGCATTGGTGAAAGAATATTAATAGCAAACCACCCCGTCATTCGCTTGCGAATGACACCCCTCCTTGAAAAAAAGGAGGGGAAAGGGTTTGGAGATTTTCTATTTGTCTGAGCCAATAGCAATTGTTTCGCACGGTCCCAAATTCTCCTCCTTTACAAGGAGGAGTACTCGCGGTTGACCGCGGGGGAGGTGGTTGGCCTTGCTATTTTTTCAACGTTCAATAATCCCTCGGATGTCCCCCACAATGGGGTATCGGTAATTGCTTCTTATTTCTTGGCTTCGCGAACAACCCGAACCTCTACAGCTGTTCTGCCATCGCTATCAAGCCCGATAGCCTTCGCGGCTTTATAAGAGAGATCAATTATTGCTGAAGCATTTTCTCCCATTCTGTCATTAACTTTTACAGTGACTTTTCTATTTCTTTTTACACTGAAAACTTCCACTATGGTACCAAAAGGTAGCGGAAGAGCACCGAATCGAACCGCAGCGGTGTATTTATTTTTGTCGTAAAATTCACCATTTGCTGTCCGCTTTCCCTGGTAGCTGTCCGCATAGTAGGTTGCCGTACCGGTATAAACCTGATCTCCCTTTTTCACTTGCCTCTTCTTCTCCTGGGTTTTGGTTGCAGTGGGGTGCTTCGTCGTTTTGGTAGCTTCTTGTCTTTCCGGTTCTTTTTGTTTTGTTGAAGACGTTGTTTCTTTTACACTTCTGCACGACGAAAACGAAAAAATAAAAGCAATGGTTAAGCCAAAAGGAATTCTTTTCATTGTATATCGACGTAATCTCATTGGTAATCGTTTTAGTTAAAGATAAACGTGAGGTCGTCAATATTATTACCAATGCAGAAACAGGCTTCAGGGTCACTCGCAGTATTCCAAACAAAAATCCAAAGTCCATGAGTACAAAAGTCATACAACCCGATCCTGTAACAACCATTTGGAAAAGTCATCCTGAACTTGTTTCAGGGCCTCCTTAACCAACGGAAAGGCAATTAAAATCCAATAGATCCCGAAACACCCCGATATTTCGGGGCGGGATGACGACCTCTTCTATTGTTGGTTATTGGCTTCTCAACGATCTCTCGGATCATCCTCCACAATCGCATAGTGGTAATTGTCCTTCCACTCGCCACGGATCGGCAGGATTCTACGACGAAGGCCTTCACGCGTCATGCCAATTTTTTCCAACACACGAATGGAACGCACATTTTCTGTCTGAACCCCGGCCTCAATTTTATGGGCATTTAATTCTTCAAAGCCAAAGCGAACCAATTCTTTGGCAACTTCGGTGGCAAAGCCTTTTCCCCAATAGTCAGGATGAATTTTGTAGTAGATTTCAGCCAGGCGAAAACGATCATTCGAAGGGAACATGCCCGCCAGACCAATCACTTTTCCATCGGCTTTCAAACATACTTTCCACGCAAAATTTGAACGGGGACTTTTGGATTGATCCTCAATACCGGGACGCATGACTTCTTTGGTTAGCCCGGTATTTTCAGGGATGCCCAGCGTATTGTATTCATCCAACTCCGGGATGGAATGCAGCTCGTGAACCTGCTGCAAATCATCCCAGGTCAGTTCTTCCAAATAAAGTCTCTCGGTTGTCAATTTCATGATCTACTTTTTATGCGGAATAAAAACAAAGCCGCCATAGGGTTTCATCATAATTCCCAGCGTTGATCCTTCCAGTTCCGTTTTGCTGAATTTCCGTGGGGTGTCTCCATCGGAGATCAGTGTACCACCGTTGTAATCGCCTAATTTCGACAAATCAATGACGACGGTTTGCATCTTGGTCTCTCCATTGATTCCGGCGATGTACCATTTGTCACCATTCTTCCGGGCCAATGCCACATATTTCCCGGGATAACCATCTATAAATTTGATATCATCCCAATGGGCAGGCACCTGCTTCATGAAGTCCACCACGTAATCCGGCTGCTTCGCCATTCCACGAGGGATTTCAGCGATATGCTGAATACCCGATTGAAACACCACCGACAACGCCAGTTCAAAACCGTTGCGCGTCACCCGTTTGATGTTTGGGATTTCGGAAAAACAAACAGGCGTGAAATCCATTGGACCGATGGCATTTCGGGCAAAAGGCAGCATGGCACAATGAGTCGGCTCGGCATCGGCATTGCTTTGCTCAAAGGTGATGAACTCAAAACCACGAACGGCCTCCATTGTCACCAGGTTCGGATAAGTCCGAGTCCATCCGCGTGGAATGGTCGCCCCATGAAAATTCACCATCAAGTCATATTTAGCAGCGTCTTCAAGCAAGTCCTGGTAGTAATTCATGAACGACTGACCATCGCCACCGAAAAAGTCAATTTTCACTCCTTTGATGCCCATGTCATGAATGCGGGCAAATTCCTTCTGCCGGCTTTCCGGGTCAAACAATTTATTACGCGGCGTTTGTGGCGCCTTGTTCCAGTTTCCGTTGGAATTGTACCACAAAATCAAACCAACGTTTTTCGACTGGGCATATTTCGAAAGCGCAGCAATTTTATCATAGCCAATCTGGGTATCCCAAAGCGCATCCACCAAACAATACTGCCAGTGCATGTTGGCCGCATAATCAATAAATTCTTTCTGTACCTTGTAAATGGTTGAATCGTCTTTCAATAACACCCAACTCCAGGATGCTTTGCCATTTTTCACAAACGAAGTATCGTCCAGTTTTGAAGGTGTGCTCAAATCGGTGGCCATGGTTGATTCGATGATGGTTCCCAGCGAATCGCCTATTTCAATCGTCCGCCAAGGAGACTGAATTGGCAGGCTGCCTTCCGGATTCAAAGCTGCATCAGGTGTGGTTCGTTCGGGCCTTTGAGCAAAAGCGATCGAATATTCTCCATTTGGTGATTGATCTGCTAAATGGCAACCACAATAGTTCCGACCCATATCCGTCTCCGAAAGCAACACCCATTTTTCGTTGGAATGAAACAAAGCCGGGAACGACCAGCCCTGCCCGTAATTTGACAGCGTTCCAACCGGTATTTCCATTTGATAATGTTCTTCGTACGATGGCTGTGTATTTGCCCAGCCCGATTGCGCAACAGCTTGCGGATGCAACCAGGCTGTTGCTTGCTCCGGAAAATTAAATGTCGTGTTTTCCTGCTGAATGGTTTCAATGCTGTCTGAAGCGCCTTCCACCAGGTAACGAAAAGCCACCCCATCGTTGGACACCTGAAAAATAATACTGAGCTGCCTACCTTCAATAGCTTTAAATTTGATGACAGCCCGGTTGGCTTCATAATGACACTGCGATTTTTTATCGCTTAACAAGGAGTAATCATCAGTAACTTTCTCAATCGGGGTGATAGAGGCCACCTGCAGATTTCCGGATAAGTCAGCTTGGTTTGTTTTCAATCCTAAAACAGAGGGCTCCAGCACCGGCTGATCATCCTTAAAAATCGAATAAAGAGGTATTCCCGCTGAATCCAGTTTAAAATCGACCCGGATTGATTGATCAGGACTAAAAACATTGACTTCCTTTTTTGGGGTTGCGCAAGAAAAAACGATCGTTGCCATCAATAAAACGGCCATAAATTGAAGTTTCATAAAAATCGAATCAGTTAGCAGAATTTGAATAGTTGAACCAAAAATACAAACATCTGCCGAATAATTTATCAGAAATACATCAAGATCAATGATTTGTTGCTCACGCTGCTTTTTGTGTATCAGTCTATCAATCATTCACCCGAGAATCTCCCAAAGACAACTCTATTTTCTCTGGAAAAATCGTTACTTTATCTGACGATTGTCCCATTTTTTTTCTTTTTTGTAACATACAAAACCGGTTGCATACTATGAAACTTCTAGCGCTTGTCAGTGAATCCATAACTTCCGAATTAACAGATATCACCTCCCATATCCGTGAAAATGTGGAGCTCATTCCTTCCCATGCAGGGATGATAGAAAATCCAGAACAAGTAATTTTGAAGTCCCCGGACCTGATTATTCTCGACCTTTTTCAAGCTAAAAACAAGAGCATTCAACTTCTGGAAAAATTAAAGGGGAGTAAGGCCAGCAGTGCAATTCCGGTGTTTCTTCTTACTTCATCCACCGTAGAAGAAACCGTTCGGGTGGAGGCGGCCAGAGTCGGATCTGACGGATTTTTAAACATGCCGTTTGACGAGGCTGAATTAATCGTCATGTTTAATACCGTACGCAAACTCACAAAAGAGCACAATAACTTTTTTGACGAACACTCAACACACCTTCAACGTAACTCGGAGGACAAAAAAGAAGTTGAAAATGCCTTGCGCGAAAGTGAGGAAAAATACCGTTCGATTTTTGAAAACAGTAGCGTCAGCATTTTGCTCACTTCCCCCCACGGAGAGATCTTAGCAGCCAATGAATCAGCCAGTCAATTATTTGGATGGTCCACTGAAGAACTTAGCCAACTGGGAAGAAAAGGAGTTGTCGATTTGAAAGACCCACGCTTGCCTCAACTTTTGGAGGAGCGGGAACGGACTGGCAAAATTGACGGCGTGCTTCGGTTTATCAGGAAAGATCGATCGACATTTGAAGGCGAAGTTACCAGCATAACATTCCATGATCGCCATGGGCATCCGCGAACAAGTATGATGATTCGTGACTTAACGCAGCAAAAACAGATTGAAGAAACTTTACGGGAAACCATTGACCGGTTGAACCTTGTTCTCAACAACACCCCAATCAGTATTTTTGCAGCTGATGCCGATGGCATTTTCACCTTGCATGAAGGAAAAGCGCTCGCACGAATTGGCATGCGCCCGGGTGAAAACGTTGGGAAATCAGCATTCGACTTATTTGGCAACTTAATGATCGAAGAATCAAATGGAAATCACACGAAAGGGAAACACCTGATAGAAAGGATCTTAAAAGGAGAAATAATTATTGCAATTACTGAAATTAACGGTGCCTTTTTCAACAACCAGTTTGCGCCACTATTGGATAAAGATGGCAAAATCATAGGCTTTGTTGGTGTGGCCACCGACATCACTGAACGGAGGAAAGCCGAAAAATCGATGAACGCCGCCCGCGAACGCTGGGAGAGCCTGTTTAATAAAAGTCCGAATGCTATCGCTGTTTATCAGGCGGTGGACAATGGTCGCGATTTTGTATTTACTGATTTCAACTTAACAGCCCAGCAGATAGACCAAATCAGCCACCATGAGGTAATCGGGAAACGACTCAGCAAATTGTTCCCAGGCTCCGAAAGTATGGGACTTCTGGACACGTTCCGGAAGGTGTGGCAAACCGGAGAAACCGATTTTCATGGTTCCACTTACTACAAAGATGATCGGCTTGAAGGGTGGCGCGAAAACATCATTTACAAGTTGACTACAGGAGAAATCGTTGCTATATACAGCGATACCACCGAGCGCATGGAAGCCGAAATAGCCCTTCGAGAGAGTGAAGAAAAATTCAGAAGCATTTTCAGGGATCATTCGGCTGTACAATTGTTAGTTGATCCAGAAACCGGGAAGATTGTTGACGCCAACAAATCAGCAGCCAACTATTACGGGTGGAGCCTTGAAGAGCTGAAAAAGATGAAAATACAAAAGATCAATATGCTTCCATCCGATGACGTTCTGGATGCTATGAAAGAAGTGGTTCACAGCCGGTCAAACCATTTCGAATTTCAGCATCGTTTGAGAAATGGTTCTGTCCGTGATATTGAAGTATTTAACAGCAAAATAGAAATCAACGGCAAATACTTTCTACACTCTATCATTCATGACATCACCGAACGTAAACGTACAGAAACAGAATTGATTGTTGCCATGGAGCAGGCCCAGGAAGCCGACCGCCTGAAATCAGCCTTTCTGGCCAATATGAGCCATGAAATCCGCACGCCGTTGAACAGCATCATTGGTTTTTCAGAGCTGATGGCTGATCCTGATTTTGACATGGAACAGCAGTATGAATTTGCTAAGTTGATTAACACAAGTGGCACTAATTTACTGACAGTTATCAATAACATCATGGATTTTTCAATCCTGGAATCAGGTCGCCTCAAGGTGAATAAGGCAACCATTAATGTGTTGCCAATTATTCAGGATATTGTCAAAGAGTATTCCTTTATTGCTGGGGAAAAAGACCTGCAATTACAGATCACCCAATCCAATCACCAACAAAAATTTTCCATTTGGGGAAATGAGACTCACTATCGGCAGATTCTGGTAAATTTGATCGGAAATTCAATCAAATTTACCGAGAAGGGATTCATCGAGGTTGGCGCCGCTGACAGGGGAGAAGATATTGTTTTTCATGTGAGAGACACTGGAATTGGGATACCTGCTGAATTCCACCATCAAATTTTCGAACGCTTTCAACAAGTCGAATCATCGCCAACAAGAAAGTTTGGAGGTAGTGGTCTTGGACTGGCCATTTCCAAGAGCCTTGTGGAATTGATGGGAGGTGAAATTTGGCTCGAATCTGCCCAAAATAAAGGATCAACCTTTTATTTCACCTTACCCAAAACTGAGCCAACAAATCAATAAAGACATGGCATTAAAAAACAATTCTTCAAAAATAGTTTTACTTTTAAACGAAAATCGTCGAAACCTATACCTTGAGCGAGAAAGTACGAAATCAGATTATTGAAGTTGCCCGCGAAACTTTTGCCCGATACGGGTTCCGCAAAACCACCATGGACGAAATTGCCGTGGAAGCCCGTAAAGGAAAAAGCTCGTTGTACTATTATTTCAAAAACAAGGAAGAAGTTTTTCAATCCGTTGTTGAAGAGGAAGCTGCTTCGTTATTTTCAAAAATTGAAGCAAAAGTCAGTGAACAAAGTCACCCACACGATAAGCTCAAAACATACATTATTGCTCGCATGGAGGGTTTCAGAGACTTTGTCAACTATTACGATGCCTTGAAAAATGACTTTTTGAGCAGAATTGAGTTTATCGAACAAATTCGCGATAGGCACAACAAGAAGGAGCAGGCTTTCATTGCCCGTATCCTGGAATATGGCATTCAACAGAAACAGTTCCGGCAACTCAATGTTGACCTCACCGCACGAACACTGGTCATCGCCCTCCGGGGTCTGGAAGCACCGTATTTTTTAGAAGATAAAAAGATCGATCTGGAAAGTCATTTGAACGAGCTTCTCCATATTTTATTTCACGGTATAAGTGCCTGAAAATTTCGTTGAAGAATAACCTTTCAAACTATTCATTTTGATTGAATTTTCCTAACTTGCATTGTTAAATTGATGGCCATGGAAACACTTGTTTGGTCCAAAGGAATCTTTAAAAATCAATTGCAGATTACCCGTGGTGATGAGCAAATCGGCACCATTGAGTGGAAAAACACGTTTAGTTCCGATGCATTTGCAAACCTCCGTGGAAAAAGATTTCTGCTTGATCGCGACTTCTTCCTTTCCAAGCTTGAAATTTCTGATGCCAACAACGAAGCAGTGCTGGCCTCCATCATGATCAACCTGTTCAGCCCCAGAAGTGATGTGGTCATCAACGGAAAACGTTTTGAACTGGAAATCAAAAATTTTTGGCAATCACGTTGGGCATGGAAATTTAACAACCAGGAAATCATTACTTTCCAAAGCAATGAATTACTAAGCAAAGACAAAGGCCAAATTGAAATCTATTCCGCCGATTGTGACGAGCTTGAAATCCTGATCCTGTTGGGCCTGTTCGTTCGTAATCAATTAATATTGTTCATGCTGCTATTGCTGGCTATTCTATTGGCCATCATTGTCTGAAATCCGATTGCTTTTCTATTTTTGTTTTTTTGAATTAGGCACTTAAGTAATAATTGATCGGCATGTTAAATATTTCATTTATAACCATTTATGATTTTTTGAATGACGATAAATATAAGGATATTGGTGAATGTCCCATAGTTTATTTTTTTAACACATTTAAATACAGACATTTATAGATATTTATTAAGTGCCTAATTCGGTTGTTTTTTTTGAATTGAACAGGTACTTTTCAGACCAATTTTTCATTTTCCAACCCAAAATAAAAACCATCATGATTGATATCCTTCGCCAACGAAGAAGCATTCGCAAATTCACATCCGTCCCTGTTGAACCAGAAAAACTCAGGCTATTGGAAGAAGCAGTGTTGCGTTCGCCATCTTCTAAAAACCGGAATCCATGGGAGTTTATCTTTGCTGATCAACCGAAACTGATTCAGCAACTGAGCCAGGCAAAAACAGATGGCTCTGCATTCCTGCGCCATGCGCCACTTGCAGTCGTCATATTGGCCGATGAAACCGTCAGTGATGTTTGGGTCGAGGACTGTTCCATTGCCAGCATCCTTCTGCAGCTCACCGCCCAATCATTGGGACTGGGCAGTTGTTGGTCACAAATTCGGAAACGTCCTCACGATGATAATCAATCGGCCGAAGCCTACATCCACCAGCTTTTTCAACTTCCAAACCACCTACGAGTGCTCAGCGTCATTGGCATCGGGTACCCTGCACAGAGTCGCTCCGGCAAACCTACAGAAGAGCTTCAAAATGAAAAAATTCATTCCAACCACATTAAGTTTGAAAACAGATAATAATCACAGCCAAAATACCGTTTAACCCACAATCTATCTATCAATTGATTTTCAATTTATTTGAAAGAAAAATCAGCTTTCAAACACACTATTTAGAATGCGGGAATCTGTTTTGATAAAATTCAGATAAACAATTAACTTTGCCAATCGCATAAAATAATTGTTGATCTGAGTTTTTAAGGCTTTTTTCAACGTAGAGACTGACGAAATGAATAAAAACAAAATAAAAATCGGGATCTCTCATGGAGATATCAATGGCATTGGTTACGAGGTGATCATGAAAACATTGCAGGATGCCCGAATCCTTGAAATGTGTACCCCCATTGTGTACGGATCGCCGAAAGTTGCAGCCTACCACCGGAAGGCGCTCAACATGAATCACTTTAATTTCAACAACATTAAAAGCGCCAATGAAGCTGATCCAAGACGAGCCAACATCATCAATTGCATTGACGATAACATTCGCGTTGAGCTTGGAAAATCGTCAGGTATTGCTGGCGAATCGTCGTACATGGCACTTGAAGCTGCCGTAAATGACCTGAAAAGTGGTGCAATCGATGCCTTGGTAACCGCCCCGATCAACAAAGACAACATCCAGTCGGACAAATTCAATTTCCCGGGACATACCGAATTTTTGGGCCAACAATTTGAGTCCAACAATTACCTGATGTTGATGGTGAGTGAAATGATGAAGATTGGAGTCGTCACATCACATGTTCCTTTGTCAAAAGTAACATCGCTGATTACCCCGGAAGCGATTTTACAGAAACTGCGCATCATGTCGAGCGCGCTGGAAAAAGACTTCAGCATTAAAAAACCACGGCTTGCTGTGCTTGGGCTGAATCCACATGCTGGTGATGGTGGTTTGCTGGGTAACGAAGAAAAAGACATCATTATTCCGGCGATCGAGAAAGCAAAAGCAGAAGGAATCCTTGCTTTGGGACCTTATCCCAGCGACGGCTTTTTTGGATCAGGCGACTATGTCAAGTTTGATGCCATCCTGGCCATGTATCACGACCAGGGATTGACACCCTTCAAGCTGGCCTCGTTTGACAAAGGGGTGAACTATACCGCAGGTTTGCCTTGCATTCGCACATCGCCGGCCCATGGAACAGCATTCGACATTGCCGGGGAAGACAAAGCGTCACCCGACTCCTTCCGTCAGGCTTTGTACCTGGCTATTGATGTGCACAAAAGCCGCCAACT
>DATFMO010000058.1:0-4336 GCA_035266925.1 Sunxiuqinia sp.
CGAGATTGAAAATGGTGAAATCGTTGGTGGATTCGCCCACAACCAGGTGTTCGAGTTGGCTGAACCAATTGTTGACGCAGTAAAAACTGGAGCTATCCGCAAATTCTTTGTGATGGCTGGTTGCGATGGCCGCATGATGAGCCGCGATTATTACACCGAATTTGCAGAAAAACTACCAAAAGATACTGTGATCCTGACAGCAGGTTGTGCTAAGTACCGTTACAACAAATTGCCTTTGGGCGACATCAACGGCATCCCTCGTGTGATTGATGCCGGACAGTGTAACGACTCCTACTCGTTGGCAGTGGTTGCTCTAAAATTGAAAGAAATATTCGGCTTGGATGATGTGAATGAACTTCCAATTGCCTACAACATTGCCTGGTATGAGCAAAAAGCAGTCATCGTATTGTTGGCGCTCCTTTACCTCGGCGTTAAAAACATTCATCTTGGGCCTAACTTGCCGGCATTCTTGTCTCCAAATGTTGTCTCCGTTTTGGTGGAGAACTTTGGTATCGCTGGAATTACATCGGTGGATGATGACATGAAGCTGTTCCTGGAACCCGTCGAAGAAAACGCAAAATAGTTTTCAAGTGGAAGTGTATTTTGAATGATTAAACAGAGAAAGGTTAAAAAGGTGTCCTGCAGGGCACCTTTTCTTTTGACAATTTTGCTGATTGCTTCTTTTAAAGCAACGGAGCAATTTATATTCAAAACCAGTGTTTTCCAGTTTAATGATATTTCGTCCCTCACGGGACAGTTCCGTTAGGAGACGAATACGGGTAGAATTTAAATTAACCTCTTTATATCCATCGTTTCGTAATAACGCGATAAGGTCCACCGCTTTAAGTTTTCCACTGAGTTTTGTTGGGTACTAATGATTCAGAAACAAGAATCATTTTGCTGTTTCAGATTCCTTTTATTCTTCTTCGTGAAACCTTCTTGTCATAGAGACTTTGAGGCGTTTCCGTTTCATAATTCTTGCCAACAATGCAGAAAGTCGCAACGAATACTCAATGTGCGGGTAACCCATCAATCTGTTGAGGAAAATCCATCTTGTTGAAAAATCGATATCCTGTTCTGTAGGATTTTCATTAAAGTGTTGAACGCATTTTTATTGTTAACCCTTAGTGTCTTTTACCAGGCGACACTAATCGACCATAAAAAAACCGCCCCAAAATCTGGAGCGGCTTTCCCTTGATGAAAAAACTTAATTAGCTATTCGACAGTTGATTCTTCCTCGTAAGATAATTCAGCTGTTGAGTCTTTTTCGTAGGACCAGCCAAAAGCCAATCCGAAAACATGGTAAACCAATACAAAAACTCCGGCAGCAAATATGGTGTCACCAAACACCCGCATCCATTTCAAGGTTTGCATAAATGGTTGATCGTAGAATTCGGCAGAACGCGCATACCACAAACCATGTTTGACACTGGCCCAGGTTTGCGCCAGCCCAACTGGTAATACGCTGATCAATACCATCAGTAACAACCCAATGTTGATTGCCCAAAAAGCAAATTTGATCGGGCCTTCTTTCCACTTATATTTCAGGTTCATGTCGCGAAGGACAAACAACATCAGGCCAATCCCCAGAAACCCGTAAACACCAAATAATGCGGTGTGTCCGTGAACCGGAGTGGTGTTTAATCCCTGCATGTAATACAATGCAATTGGTGGATTGATCAGGAACCCGAAGATGCCGGCTCCCAGGAAGTTCCAGAAAGCAACTGCGATAAAGGCGTAAATCGGCCATTTATAGGCTTTGACCCAATCGCCATGTCGGCTCAATGTCAGATTGTGATAAGCTTCAAAACCCATCAATACCAATGGAACTACCTCAAGCGCGCTAAATGTTGACCCCAATGCCAGAACAGCAGTTGGCGTTCCCGTAAAATAAAGGTGGTGGAACGTCCCCAATATACCTCCGCTCAAGAAAATAATGGTGGAGAAAAGCACGGTTGTCGTGGCAATCTTTGAGTGAATGAGTTGCAAGCGTACGAACAAATAGGCAATGATGGTGGTTGCAAACACTTCGAAGAAACCTTCTACCCAAAGATGAACCACCCACCAACGCCAGTACTCGGCAATGGCCAGATTGGTTTGACGCCCCCACATCAAACCAGCTCCATAAAACGAGGCAATGGCAATCGAAGCAATCAGGAACATGATCAGTAAATTTCGGTTTTCCGACTTCTTTTTTAAAGCTGGCAGCAAAGCACGCCCCATCAGGAACAACCAGATAAACAGGCCAGCAAACAGAAAGATCTGCCAAAAGCGTCCCAAGTCAACATACTCATAACCCTGATGTCCGAACCAGAAATTTTCAACAAATCCCATTTTCTGCATCACGCCCATCCACTCACCGGCCAGCGAGCCCAACACAATAACCAGTAGTGCACCAAACAAAACATTGACCCCAAGGGCCTGGTATTTGGGCTCCTTGCCAGCAATGGCTGGCGCAAAGAACAATCCGGTAGCCAGCCATGAAGTGGCAATCCAGAAAATCCCAATTTGGACATGCCAGGTACGAGAAATGGAATACGGCAGCCATTTGCCCAATGGTATTCCATAAAAAGCGCTGCCTTCAACGCCATAGTGGGCCGTAATCACCCCCGCTGTAATTTGTACGATCATGAGCAAAGACACGATCCAAAAATATTTTAATGTGGCCTTCATGGAAGGAAAGAGTTTCAAACCTGAAATAGGATTGACTGCCGGAATTTCCAAAGTTTCTTCTTCATCGCGGTTTGAAGCATAAAACCAACCCAACCAACCAATACCTGCTAATAAAACAATGACACTGAATCCCGTCCAGAGAATTAACGAGCTGGTAGGCCTGTTGCCCACTAGTTCTTCCGCTGGCCAATTGTTCGTGTAGGTGATTTCCTCTCCCGGCCGATTGGTAACCGTTGCCCATGTAGCCCAGAAAAAGAAATCGTTCATTTTGCTCATGCGAGCATCCGTTTTTATGGTATTCGCGGGAATGGCATAGGCTTCTCGCAAAGAGGCTTCTTTTTGTCCATCCATGAACAGCCCTTTAAAATGATCACCTACATGTTGAATAGCTTCGGCCCGCAAATCAGAGACGACGATATTTTCCGATGCTTTGTCATAGGTGTTGGTGCGCATTTCTTTTTGTACCCGGGCTTCCAAAGCGGCTTTTTGTTCGTCATTGAGCGCTTCATAGTTTTTACCAAAATCTTTTTGCCCCCAGTAATTGAGCATGAACATGGCCTCTCGGTGCAACCAATCTGCGGTCCAATCGGGTGCCTGATAGGCTCCATGCCCCCAAATAGTACCAACTTCCTGGCCGCCCATCGATTGCCAGACGTTTTGACCATCTTTGATATCCTGGCCACTGAAAAGGACTTTACCAGATGTGGTGACCACTTGATTAGGGATGGGAGGCGCTTGGCGATAAATTTCACGCCCAAAATAAAGAAGGACTGCAAACGAAAGCACCATTACTGTTGCAAATCCGTACCATAATTTCTTCGTACTCATACGTTTTTAATTTAGTAGATATAAAACTCCATCGATCTTATTTTGCAAATGTAAAAAGATTATTTAGTTTTGCCAATCGGAAGACCTTTTTATCCACTTTAATTTTAAATTGTAAATCAAACATAAATAATGAAGCTATGATAGAACTAAAAACACCCGTTGGAGAGATTGCAAAAAATCATTTCCAAACCGTAAAAGTATTTGATGACTATCAAATCGATTTTTGTTGCGGAGGAAAACAAAGTCTGAATGAGGCTTGTCAAAAGAATTCGTTGAATACGAACGAAGTACTGAAGAAACTGGAAGCTTCGATCGCACAGCCGGATGGCAGCCTGCTATTTGATCAAATGCCGCTGGATCAATTGATCGATTACATTGTTACCACACATCACAATTACGTGCGAGAAACCATTCCTTTGTTAACTCGATTGTGGGATAAAATTGAAGAGGTGCACGGTGAACGTCATCCAGAAATTTTGGAAGTGAATGCTCATTATAAGGAGTCAGCCGGCCAACTGACCATGCACATGCAGAAAGAGGAAATCGTGTTATTTCCGTTGATCAAGCAGTTGCAACAATTGAAAAAGGAGAACCGCAGCATTTCTGTTCCCAATGGTGCGTCGGTAAATCATCCGATTGCAGCCATGGTTCAGGAACACGAAAATGAAGGTGCCCGTTTTGAGGTAATTTCGAAACTGACCAACAATTACCAGGTTCCTGCTGATGCTTGCAATACGTTCCGTGCTGCTTATGAAACTTTACAGGCTTTTGAGAGGGATCTGCATCGTCATATTCACTTGGAAAACAATATTTTATTTCCGAAGGCTGCCCTCCT
>DATFMO010000059.1:0-6690 GCA_035266925.1 Sunxiuqinia sp.
GGCAAAGACTCCAACACGAATGATGTTCTGACCGGAGAGGAATTGAAATCGCAACTCTTGTTTAATGGGTTCCAAGGCGTTATTACCGAAACCGGGAGCGACTATATCGAGGTGACCGTTCGTGGCTCCACGGTGATCGACAATATGGTTAAAACCCGCAGCGAAGTCCAGGACGAGGATCCGAATTGCAACTAAAGTAGATGATACTAAATTCGTAAATGAACTACCCAGCTGCTCTGCAGCTGGGTATCGCTAAGGAATAAGTTTATTAATTCGCCGCAGAGCGACTAGACGAACACAAATTAACATATGAAAAATGGGATTGCCAAATGGATATTAAAACAACTTCAAAAAGCTACCAGGGATTGATGTTTCAAACCGCATTTTTTTGCCCGTGATGGGATGGTTGAAGGCCAGGACGCGTGCATGCAATCCCAAACGCCCAATGGGGTTAGAAGTGGAGCCATATTTTTTATCGCCCACAATCGGATGTTCCAAATCTTTCAGGTGCACCCGGATTTGGTTTTTCCGCCCCGTGTCCAGGCTTACTTTCAACATGGAATAGGATTCGTTGCTTTTCACCGTTGAATAATGGGTAGTGGCTTGTTGCCCCTTTTCGGGATCCTGTGTGGAATAGACAATGAAAACCTTGCTTTCAAACAAATATGATGTGTGTGTTCCTTGCGGTGGGTCAAGCTGTCCATCGATCACCGCCAGGTAGCTGCGCTCTGAAACCGTTTGCTTCCAGGATTCTTGTAGCAAGCCCTGCATCTCCTTGTTTTTTGCGAAAAGCATCAGTCCTGAGGTCTCCCGGTCGAGCCGGTGCACAATAAAAATTTTGTTGCTTTTGTGCTGCCCTTTCACGTAGGTGCTCAACATGCTATAAACGGTTTGGCGCTTTTCCTTGTCGTTGGCCATAGTCAACAACCCCGCATTCTTGTTCACCACAATCAGATCCTTATCTTCGTGAACGATCGACACTCCCCTCATCTGTTGGACTGCCTCCCCCGGCCTGCGGCTGAGCTCAACCGTCTCGCCAACTCTCAGCAAATGATTGAACTGAGAAATGGCTTTCCCATTCACCAGCACCTGCTTCTTTTTGAGCATGGTTTTGATGTTGTTCTTGTTTTTATGGGGCAGCTGCTCAATCAGGAATTTCATCAGTTCGGCCTGCTCATTCACTCTAAAACTGATCTTTTCGGGCTTTCCGCCTCTTACCTTGGGCTTTTTATCGTCTGGCTTCTGCGCTTTGTTTTCTTTCTTTTCCTTCATGTTGAACGTTCATTAACGGGAGACCAATTTGCATCAATCCGCCGCTGCAAAGATAGTTTTAATCTGCGTTCTTTGGAGAAATGATGATTTTTCCAAATCCGCTTGCAGATTCCGACCTGAATCGGAATGACGATAAAACGATGGGGTTGGTATTTAAATGTTAGCATGAGGCACCAAGCGGGAAAATCTGCTAGGCGCTCCACTTCAACTGAGACTGGAAACTGCGACTATTTAATCCCGCGTACTTTCTTTTCCCAGTTCCAGGCAGAAAGCAATGTTTCTTCCAATTCTTTTTCGGCTTTCCAGCCCAGTTCTTCGTTCGCGTAGGTAGTGTCAGCCCAAATCTTTTCAATATCACCGGCGCGCCGACCAACAATTTGGTAGTTCAGCTTAACGCCAGTAGCTCTTTCAAAACCCTTGATAATTTCCAAAACTGACACACCGTTCCCGGTTCCCAGGTTAAAAACCTCATAGCCAGCTTTATTCTTTTTTTCCAACAAGCGGGCAATGGCCACCACATGAGCTTTGGCCAAATCCACCACATTGATGTAATCGCGAACAGCCGAACCATCAGACGTATCGTAATCATCGCCGAACACACGGATTCCCTCGCGAAGGCCAGCAGCGGTTTGTGTAATAAAAGGCACCAGGTTTTGGGGAACGCCCAGTGGTAGTTCTCCAATCAATGCCGTTGGGTGTGCGCCAATGGGATTGAAGTAGCGCAAGGCAATTCCTTTAATTTCGGGATAAGCATGGATGCTGTCCTGTAAAATATCTTCGTTCACACGCTTGGTATTGCCATACGGTGATTCCGCATCTTTTCGTGGCGTGTTTTCAGTTACCGGGAGTTTGTCGGGCTGTCCGTAAACCGTGCAGGAAGATGAAAAAACGATGTTAGCAATCTTGTATTTCCGTTGGCATTCCAGGATGTTTATCAAAGATACCAGGTTGTTCCGATAGTAATGCAGAGGCATTTGAACCGATTCGCCAACTGCTTTTGATGCAGCAAAATGAATGATGGCAGCAATGTCCTGGTTGCGGTTGAAAAAGTCGTCTGTTTTTTCTGCATCTGCCAGGCTGAATTGTTCAAAAGTCGGCCTTTTGCCGGTGATTTGTTCGATGCTGTCCAGTACTTCAATGCTTGAATTGGAAAGGTCGTCGACCACCAGAACGTCGTAGCCTGCGTTCTGAAGTTCAACAACCGTGTGTGAGCCAATATAACCAGTTCCGCCGGTTACAAGTATTTTTTTTGTCATAGTGAATTGAGTATTTTGTCCAAATCTACAAATTTTAACGCAGCGCTTAATTGTTAGGCTTGTGATTGTTACATGCTGAAAGAGGAAACCCCAGCTAAAATGTTGAAAACTTTGGGTTGTCAGCGTATTAATTTTTCTTTATTTTTGAACGTAAACATTGAATTCTGTGGAATTACTCGCCTACATAAAAGAGCTTTTATTGCTGAATGATTGTGTAATCATTCCCGGATTTGGCGGATTTGTAACCAATTACAAGTCGGCGACCGTCCAACAAGCAAGATTCAACCCACCGTCTAAAGCCATAAGTTTTAATTCGAAATTGAAATTCAACGATGGCTTGTTGATTAATCATATCGCTGAAAAAGAAGGAGATAATTATCTGGCCATCAGTAAGAAAATTGACCTGTTGGTTCAGGAATTGAATTATCGGTTGACAGACGGAGAAGTCATTGGAATTGATGGTGTTGGAGAGCTTAGCTATGATGAAAATGAACGACTGTCGTTCCGCCCGGTTCTTCGGGAGAACCTCAACCTGGATGTTTACGGACTGACTTCTTTTAGTTACGAAACATTGTATGGCAAGAATTTGGTTCCAAGCCGAATTTCAGAGGAAAACCGTGATGTTGTTCAGGTGTTTTTTCAGAAACGTACCCTGAAAAAAGTGCTGGTAGCCATTCCTGTTGTATTGGCTTTAGCTTTCTTTCCAATTAAAAACAACAAGGAAAATTTGCAGAAATCTGATTTGAGCAGTGTGACCGAGATGATGACCTCGCGAGAAACGGTAAAAGCAATCACACCGATTGTCCGTCCCGTGGAAGCAAATCCGGAAACACAGCAAGCCGTGAATGAGCATCGTTATTTCATTATCGGTGGAAGTTTCCGCAACGAAAACAATGCTGAAAAGTTCATTAAACAAAAAGAAGCTCAGGGATTTGACGCCCGCAATATCGGCTTTATCAAAGGATTGCACTACATTGCTTTGGATAGTTTTGAAACGTTTTCCGAAGCCAAAATAGTACAGCAAAAAATTAAATCTGAATCGCCGGGATCTGGCGTGTGGATTTACTGCAAAAAATAAATGAAGCCCCTCGATGAGGGGTTTTTTTAGGCCTCATTTCGATCAAAATCGTTTTAGCTTGCGAAAAATCAAACTTTATATTGCCGCCAGTTTGAATGGCAAAATTGCCCGGCCCGATGGAAGTGTCGACTGGTTGGAGGCGATTCCAGTACCTCAGGGGTCTGACTATGGCTATGCTGAATTCCTGGATTCGGTGGATACAACGATCATAGGCAACAAAACTTATCAACAGCTCATTGGTTGGGATATTCCATTCCCATATTCAGGGAAGAAAAACTATGTCTTGACAAGGAATCAATCGCCTGGAAAATCAGATCAGGTTGAGTTCATCACTTCCAATCATCTTGAAAAGATAAAAGAAATCAAGCAACAAGCTCGAAAGGATATCTGGCTGATTGGTGGAGGACAAGTGAACACCTTGCTTTTCAATGCGAACTTGATCGATGAACTCCTACTCTTTGTGATGCCCGTAGTTTTACCCGATGGTATTGATCTTTTTGAGGGAGCACCCGATTTTAAATTGTTGGAACTAACCAATTCCCAAACGTATTCAACCGGCGTTGTTGAATTACGTTATCGGATAAAAAATGAGTAATGATTTGTCGGGTAGAGTATTGTGTTTATATTCCTCGTCTGCTTCCAGTCGTGGATGTGACAGAAATTCGAACCAACATGTAAGGTCACGGTATGCCGTGACCAAGCACAAAACTACTGATTAAAAAAACTTCCTGAAGCCAATCACTTCCTTCACTTCTTTCAGTGTCGCTTGTGCTGATTCGCGGGCCTTTTCAGCACCCATTCGAGCCACTTTGGCCAGGTAATCGTCATTTTCAAGAATCTCAACGATGCGCTGACGTATTGGGCTGGTGAACTGAACGATATCTTCAGCCAATTGCTTTTTCATGTCACCGTAACGGATTTCGCATTTGGCGTAGGATTCATCAAATTGTTTAACCACAGCCGGATCAGAAACAATGTCCATCAAAGTGAACAGGTTTTGAATCGGTTCTGGCTTTGCTGAATTCATTTCTGTTGGGCCTGAGTCGGTTACTGCGCGCATTACTTTCTTGCGAACTTCTTTTTCCGTATCAAACAGGTTGATAGCGTTGCCTTCAGATTTCCCCATCTTACCGCTGCCATCCAGTCCGGGCACTTTAATTAAATCAGCGCCGTCAAACGTGAATGGTTTGGGGATCGGGAACACGTCTGATTTGTACATCCGGTTGAAGCGTTTGGCAAATTTACGCGCCATCTCCAGGTTTTGCTCCTGGTCTTTTCCAACCGGCACAAAGTGTGCTTTGTGGATGATGATATCAGCGGCCATCAATACCGGGTAGGTCAGCAATCCGGCATTCACGTTTTCAGGCTGTTGGCGGGCTTTGTCTTTAAACGAAGTTGTCCGTTCCAATTCTCCCAGGTAGGCATTCATGTTCAGGAAAGCATACAGTTCCGAAACTTCAGGAACATCGCTCTGGATAAAGATCGTTGCTTTTTCAGGATCGATACCACACGCCAAATATTCGGCCAACACTTGTTTCACACCGGACTGAAGGTTTTCTGGCGTTGGGTGAGTAGTTAGTGAGTGAATATCGGCAATAAAAAAGTAGCAGTTGAAATCTTCCTGCATGCGCAGGAAATTACGGACTGCACCAAAATAGTTTCCCAAATGTAAATATCCTGTTGGTCTGATGCCACTGACAACGGTCGCTTTGTTCATCTTGTTTTGCTTCAATAAGAAATGAGATGCAAAAATAGCTCGAATCCATGAAACACAAAAATTTATTTTGAACCAGCTTTGGCGGCAGGATAGCTCGAAAAGCTTTTTGAATTGCCTAAAGCCCTTTTTAGCGAGCTAATAGAACCAAAACCGGCGATCTGCACGAGGTTTTCACGGGAAGTATCCGGATGCTCTTGTAGGTATTCCTGAATGTGTTGCACCCGGTATTGATTGACAAATGCATTGAAATTCATTTCAAACCGATTATTGATCACGGATGACAAATAGCTCCGGTTCGTACCGATTTCCCTGCAAACGATCGTCAAGTTTAACTCCGGATTAAGAAAAGGCTTCTCCATCTCAAAATAATCCAATAGCCGTTTTTCCAACGCATCATCCTTAAAAACATTGCCGTTTGGAATAGAGACGGAAGTCGTGGGCTGCTCCGTGATTTCAGCTTTCTCTTGTTTAAACGACCAGATCCCAACGATCCAGATAAAAGCGGAAATTGTGAACAAGAAGATGATCAGAAAGAAATCGTTTTCCTGCCTGAAAGGATTAAAAATATAAAAGGAAATACTCAGCAAGCCTACCAGCACAAACGACATGTTAAACCATTTCAACCAATCGAGTGAGAAATTATCGATATTTGAATATTCCTGGTTCAATTTTTCATTATACTTAACTGGTAACCGAAAAAACTTCACAGAATAAAAAATAACCTGTGCAACAATTAGCAGAACATCTGAAGAGCGAAACCAAGTAATCATTCTCAAGTTGAAACCGGAAAAATGAACCCCGTTGCGATAGTTGGACAGATAGTAAATGCGCTCCCCCTGATCAAGGAATCCATAAAAAAGAGTCGCTGATATCATTCCGAAGACCAAGCCCGGAACCAAATGCACCAACTCCCGCCGGAAGCTTTCTTTATTGACCACGATTGTTTTCACGTAAAGATAAACCGACGGGAAAATCCACAGAACCGTTGCAATATGAAGGCTGTGAATAGCGGAATAAACGGGGAACAATTTCTGAAAATAAAAGTAGTTGGCCAGAAAAACAAAAAAAGCATTCAACAGCGCCAATCCCATAACTTTCCGCGATAAATCCTTTTTGGCTGTAACAAGTAATGTAACAGCCAATATCAATGGAATGACAAAAGACGAAATTAACAATGTCAGTTTTAAATGATCCATCCTTTAAAATCTGTCGAACGAATGTTTACTAATGTACGAATTGAACTGTCACTTTTTTATCATTTTAACCTCATATCGGTAAAGCTAAAATTAATTTTGGGACGCACCGTAAATGCAAAATTAGGAATTTATGATGAACAATAACTCAAATTTATTCCAATTAACAAACAA
>DATFMO010000060.1:0-13467 GCA_035266925.1 Sunxiuqinia sp.
CACGGCATGATGCATTTGCTTTGGCCTTTATAGAAAAAGATGGGCTAAATGATCGAAGCACGATGTCATTTCATATTGAACCCGACGAGAAATTTGTTGGGACTGGCGAACGCTTTACGAAACTGGATCTGTCGGGACACACCTTTCAACTCAAAAATCAGGACGGGCAGGGCGTCAACAACCGACGAACCTATAAAAATGTACCGTTCTACCTATCGAGCCAAATCTATGGCGTGTTCTTGCATACTTCCGCCTATTCGAAGTTTTCACTGGCCGATCATTCCACACGTTCAGCACAAATGATGGTTGAAGAACCGGCCTTGGATGTCTTTTTAATTGGAGGAAAAACACCGGAAGAAATATTATATGAATACCGTCGGCTGACTGGATTTCCCAGCATGCTTCCGAAATGGAGCTTCGGTACCTGGATGAGCCGCATGACCTATTTCTCAGCGGATGAAGTCAATGAAATTTGCAGTCGACTGCGGAAGGAAGATTTTCCATGCGACGTTATTCATTTGGATACCGGTTGGTTCCGTACTGATTGGCTGTGCGAATGGAAATTCAACCCGGAACGTTTTCCCGATCCGAAGGGATTTATTCAGGATTTGCGGAAGGATGGCTTTAAAGTCAGCCTGTGGCAGATGCCCTACATTGCGCGCGATGCTGAGCAGCACAATGAAGCACACGAGAATCATTATATGTGTAAATTGAAAGAGGCCAAGCAGCAAGGTGGTTCCAATTTTAGTGCGTTGGACTATGCAGGAACCATTGATTTTACCTACCCGAAAGCAGTGGACTGGTACAAACGTCTGCTGAAAGATTTGCTGGATATGGGTGTCGTTTGCATTAAAACCGACTTTGGGGAAGACATTCACATGGATGCAAAATACCATGCCATGGAACCAGAAAAACTGAATAATTTGTACGCGATTCTGTATCAAAAGGCGGCTTTTGAAATCACAAAAGAGGTAACTGGCGACGGAATTGTATGGGCGCGTGCCGGATGGGCTGGATGTCAGCGCTATCCGCTGCACTGGGGCGGTGACTCGGCCTGCTCATGGGATGGACTGGCTGGCTCGCTAAAAGGTGGTCTGCACATCGGCCTGTCGGGCTTTGGCTTTTGGAGTCACGACGTGCCGGGGTTTCATGGCGTACCTGATTTCATGAACTCGGTGATCCCCGATGATTTGTATGTACGTTGGACGCAGTTTGGTGTGTTCTCGTCGCACTTGCGTTACCATGGCACGTCGAAGCGGGAACCTTATGAGTATCCGGCCATCGCTGGAACCGTCCGCAAATGGTTGAAATTGCGCTATGCACTAATTCCTTACTTGTTGGAGCAAAGTGAAAAGACAACAAAAACAGGTTACCCGGTTTTGCGGGCCTTAATTTTTCATCATTCAGATGATAAGTTCTGCTGGCACATCGATGATCAGTATTACTTTGGCGACAATTTTTTGGTGGCCCCAGTGATGAATAGCGAAAACAAACGGGATGTTTATTTGCCTGATGGAGAATGGGTCAACTTCTTCTCTGGAGAAAAAATCAGTGGAAATCGTTGGTTGAATAACTTACAGGTCCCTTTGGATGAAATGCCGGTTTGGGTGAAAAAAGGAGCACGTATTTCGGTGTATCCACATCATGTCAGCAACACCGATGAGATTGATTTGGAGAAAGTAGAAAGGCTGGTGTTTGATGAGGGATATTCGGGAGTTGGGAACAGTATTCTTGCTCATCTTTGGTGATAAAGATCCGCCGCAAAGACGCAGGAGAAAAATAAAAAATATTGAACAAGAAATAAGAAAAGAACTAGACACGAAGACACAAAGTCACGAAGAAAAGGTTGGAAATAAAGAATATTGAATATTCAATATTCAAGTTGAAAAAAAATATTGGTGTGAATTTGACAGACATCAAAAATTCTCTGAAAGGGAATAACAACAATAGCCCGGAGTTAGTGACGAATGAGCGCCACCCCGGGACAAAAGCTGGATGGGATGAAACCGGGCGCGAGAATTGGTTTTTTATGAGGTAACGATTTTTCGGCCGGAAAAGATAAGGCGTTAATTGGAGAAAAATAAGAAAAAAAAACAAAACAGATAAAATTGGGAGATTGTTGAAAATGAGATCACACCCTCTCACTCTAGTGAAATAAAATCAACAACATCGGATGTCAGCAGGTAACTGAAATCCGAAGCTTTAAACTTGAAATAAAAATGATCACCTGGAAAGAAAATTGGGAGGAATCGAAGCGTCGATACCTCGACTGGTGGAACGGAAAAGGCTTTGTGCTGAGCATGTGGGAGCACCTGGAAAAGGATGGCGCTCCCTATGCAGACGTGCCGAAGCCACCGGCACCAAAAGATTTGAAACAGTATTGGTTTGACCCGAAATGGCGGGCCCAGAACCTGCACTATCAAATGTCGCGCAATTCATACAAGGCTGACATTATTCCGGTTGCCAACACGCATTTGGGACCGGGATCGCTGGCCGCTTTTATGGGCGCTGAACTGGATGGTGGAGAAGATACGATTTGGATTCGCCACAAAGAAGGAATGGTGCCGAAACTAGAGTTCGATGAAAATGATCCGGCATGGCTGTTACATGTGGAACTGCTGAAAGCCTGCAAAGCGCAGGCAAACGGCAACTACTATGTTGGTTGCCCTGATTTGGTGGAAGGACTGGACGTTCTGGCCAGTATCCGAGGTACACAGGATGTGCTGATGGATATGATCATGGATCCGGACGGGCTGAAAGAGCAGGTACAGAAAGTGAACGATGTGTATTTCCAGGCTTTTGAACGGATTTACGACATTGTTCAGGAGAATGGTGAAATGGCCTTTTGCTATTTCTCGATCTGGGCGCCGGGCAAGGTATCCAAGTTGCAGTCTGACATTTCAATCATGTTCTCTGAAGATGATTATCGGCAGTTTGTTCAGCCATACATCCGGGAGCAGGCGAAGAAGATTGAGTACACGCTCTATCATTTGGATGGCGTGGATGCGCAACGGCATTTGGAGGCCATCCTGGAAATTGAGGAACTGAATGCCATTCAGTGGACACCAGGTGTCGGCGAGCCGCAGGGAGGCGATTCCCGTTGGTTCGATTTATACAAGAAGATTCTTGCTGGTGGCAAGTCGATTATGGCCAGCTGGGTGACTTTGGATGAATTGGAACCATTGCTAGACACTGTAGGCAATCAGGGTCTGCACATCAATGTCGATTTCAAAACAGAAAGAGAAATTGATGAAGCACTCAAAATTGTAGAAAAATATAGGTAGAACACCTACTGGCTAGATGAAGCTCGCAACAGCTTGGCAATGCTTCTTGGAACTTGGAATTTGTTTTTTGGAATTTGAAACTTAATCAGATATGTTAACGATTGGAATATTAGGGTTGGGAGAGGGCAGAAGCACGATGTCTGCCGTGTTGAATAGCAAAAAATGGAGGCTGAAAACCGTTTGCGACCTGAATGTTGAGCTGTGCAAGCAGCGGGGAAAAGAGTTCGATTTTCATCATTATACAACGAATTATGATGACCTGCTGAATGATCCTGACATTGATGTCATTGGAATTTATACGCCGGATCATTTGCATGCCACGCATATAAAGATGGCACTGGAGCATGGCAAACATGTGGTTTGCACCAAACCATTGTTGGACGATCTGACTGAAGCTGTGAACCTGTTACAGGTGAGCGAAAATGTTGGAAAGCGGGTTTTCGTAGGGCAAAGTTCTCGTTTTTTCGAGCCGATGAAAAAACAACGATTGGATTTCAACAATGGCGAAATTGGTGATTTGGTGACCATCGAATCGCATTACAATGCTGATCATCGCTGGTTTTTGGGCAAAGGCTGGTCGCTGCAAAAGAGTTTCAAATGGCTGTTTGGAGGATTGAGTCACCCGGTGGATTTTATTCGCTGGTACCTGCCTGAGATTGATGAGGTGATGGGCTACGGCATGCTGAGCCCAAATGGAAAAGCTGGCGGTCTGCATAACGAAGATACCATGCATTTCATTTTTAAAGCGAAAGACGGGCGTCTTGCGCGAGTCAGCGGTTCGTATTCCGGCCCGGTTCAACCGGCCATTCGCGAAAGCGAAATGACCTGTGTCCTGCGCGGAACTGAAGGATGCAGCCAGGCCGACTACATGGATTTGCGCTACACCATTGCCGACAAAAATGGCGAAGACAAGCAAATCACCTTCGATGACCAGTTGAAGTATTATTTTCGTTTTGAGGGAAAAAGCCACCATGCCGGCGAATACAACAACTACCTCGAACATTTTGCAGACAGCATTGAACAAGGTTTTGTGGCTTATCCCGATTTAAAAGAAGGGATTGGAACCATCGCCTTGCTGAAAACCATGGAAAAAACATTGGCATCAGGCAAGCCGGAAAAAGTACAGGAAACCATTGACGAGTATGGCCTGGCGCAATTATTATAAGCATAATATATTTCAATATAATAACCTAAAATTGAACACAATGAGTGCAATTATTACCAAAGAACAAGTCGAACAGTACGAGAAAGACGGGTTCGTGATTTTACGGAATGTGATTCCGCAAGAGATGATCGAAAAAATCCAGGGTGAGTGCGAACGCTTCATCAAGGAAAAGGATGCCGAAATGGATGCCAAAGGAGTTGAAGTGGATGAAATCAACCACAAGGGTAAAAGATATTTCATTGCCATGAAAAATAAAGACAGCCAACCTATGCAAGAGCTTTTGTTTGGGAAGGAAATGGAGGCCATTACCCGCAGTATTTTGGGCGATAACGTATATCTGTTTTTGGAACAGTATGTTGTGAAAGCTGCCGATAAAGGCATGAAATTTAGTTGGCACCAGGATTCTGGCTACCTGTCATTTGATCACAAGCCTTACCTTTCGTGCTGGATGCCGCTGGACGACGTGACCGAGGAGAACGGAACGGTTTATTTGCTACCATACAGCGAAGCGGGCACACACACAAGAGTAGAGCATACCTTGGAAGAAGGAACGAATGATAAAATTGGTTACTTCGGTGATAATCCCGGTGTTCCTGCCATTCTGAAAAAAGGCGATGTCGCTCTATTTTCAAGCGTCTGCTTTCACCGCAGTGGATCAAACCAAACCAACAAGTCACGTCGGGTATTGCTGATGCAATATTCTTCAGAACCGATTACTGTGGAAGGCGGAAAACCACTATATTTAGCAGAACCTTTCGTTGTGAATGGCGAATTGAAGAAATAAAATCAAACTGGATGTTGACCTCATTTTAAGGCTGTGTCAATTAATAAACCTAAGGTAAAGTCATTCCGAACTTGTATCGGAATCTCCTGGGATTGAGGAGATACTGAAACAAGTTCAGCATGACCCTCGGAACCGGATGATGTGGTACTCCACAAACTGATGGCCATCATTTTTACCAACCAAAACAAACCATAAAACACAAATGGAACATATTCATGATTACCTGACTTCCCTAGACTTTATTATCGTTGGGATTTACCTCGTTGTACTAATTGCGATTGGCTACTGGGTTAGCTTCGTAAAGAAAGGGGGAGGAGAAGAAGATGAAAACCTCTTTTTGGCCGGACGCTCCTTGGGCTGGTCTAGTATTGGACTGACCATGTGGGGAACCAATGTTGGACCATCCATGCTGATTGCATCGGCCAGTATTGGTTACACCACAGGGCTCGTCGCCGGTAATTTCGCTTGGTATGCTTTTATATTTATCTTTTTGCTGGCCACTGTCTTTGCTCCGCGTTACATCGGGGCCAATGTTCAAACCCTGCCTGAATTTATGGGTAGGCGGTTTGGCCAATCAACCCGAAGTATATTGGCTTGGTACACCTTGATCACGATTCTGATTTCCTGGCTGGCATTGACCTTGTTTGCCGGGGGAATTTTAGTTGGACAAATCCTGAATCTTCAATTGTGGATGTCAGTCGTTATTTTAGTAATGATTGCTGCTTTTTTTACCATCGCCGGCGGTTTGAAAGCCATTGCCTATACCAACGTTTTCCAAATGATCTTGTTGATTGCAGTTTCCTTGGTGCTCACTGTTGTTGGTGTGGTGAAAGCCGGTGGCCCCATGGAGATTTTTCATAACACGCCCGGTAGTTATTGGAACCTTTTGTTACCGATGGATGATCCCAATTATCCATGGCTGGCCATTGTACTTGGGTACCCAATAATGGGGGTTTGGTTTTGGTGTACCGATCAGTCAATGGTCCAATCAGTGCTCGGTGCTAAAAGCCTGAAACAAGGACAACTTGGTACCAACTTCACTGGGTGGTTGAAAATTTTGGATGTGGCCTTGTTTATCATCCCTGGCGTGACCTGTTTCGTTCTGTTTCCAGGGCTGAAAAATCCGGATGAGGCCTACATGACTATGGTGACCCGTTTGTTACCCTCCGGGATGATCGGAATGGTGATGGCGGTATTGATCGCTGCTTTAGTCAGCACTATTGATTCAGCATTGAACTCATTGAGTACTGTCTTCACAATGGATATCTATGTGAAGAACTACAAGCCTAATGCCTCCCAAAAGGAAATTGTCACCATCGGTCGTATTGTGACTGTATTAGGTGCCACCATTGCTGTTTTTATGGCTGTGGCGATTGACAGCATCAAGGGATTGAACCTGTTTGATGTCTTCCAGGCCATTTTGGGATTCATTGCGCCACCAATGTCCGTGGTATTTTTATTCGGTGTTTTATGGAAGAAAGCTACCCGTCGTGCCGCTAACTTCACACTATCTGCTGGGACGATCATTAGCCTGGGAACCGGGGTGATGTATCTTTGGGTTTTCCCTAAAGAACAGTACACCTTCTGGCCCCATTTCCTATTGTTGTCGTTTATCATTTTTGTGGTGCTGGCCGTTTTGGCTTTTTTAATTTCTATTCTGGATAAAAGATCAGAGGATCAAAATGTATTGGATTATGGCAAGCTTCCAAAACCTGACCGCCAGGTATGGATATTATGGGGCGCATTGATTGTTGTTATGGTCAGCTTGTACATCTTGTTTGATGGACATTGATAGAAGACAAAAATGTGATCGTAGAAAGGTAAAACAAGCGCTTAATTCTTGCATTTTTGAAGCCAACTTCAACGAGAATAGATTGAATGGATTCAATAAGATTTAATAATAAGTTGTATTTTGTTGAAAGAATTGTAATTGACCAATTCAGACAGGTTACCATTTGTAAAAAGTTAGAATAAACAGTTGAAGTATGAATATTTGTGAGTGGAGGAATTGACCTAAAACTACACTAGGGCTGGATTTAGGTCGTGGGGCTGTGGATTTGTTTTTCACAGCCCCTGTTTTTTTCGTTCAACAAGTGGATTATTTCATAATTATTGATCTGAACTACCTGCCTTTTTGATGAGTTATTAGGAAATACCTTAAGTAACCTAAGCCCATTTTATTCGTTATCTATCTTAGTATTCAAACATCGAAAAACGTTCCTTTTTGTAAATTTTTGTTAACGGGAGATTCGCCAATATGGACGTCTTAAGGTGTTTTGAACAAGGCATTTTGAGTACTTGAGTCACCTGGAAGAAACTCATACTTTCATTCGAAAGCGTTCCCAAAAGATGATTTTTCGCGGTTTTTGGCACGATAATTATTCAGTTGAATTTAGGATTTACACCATCATTGTGGAGCTAGTTTGAAAAAGTCGAATAGATAATTTTTCAATTTTAAGAAATGGCAGAAATTAATTATTCTTTGCAAGTCTAATACAAATGAATTAATATTGTATCGTGATAAAAACGATTACACATATTTGTATTTTAAAATTTTAAAATATCGATTTATAAGATATTTACAGAGTGTAAACGTTTACATTTATTTGAGTCTTTTTTCTTATTCTGAAAAAGCTGTAAAAGAAAATAAAGCACTGTATTTGGACATTGGAATAGACTGAAAAATTGAAAATAAAAGAGGTTGAAATATTAAATTCGTCACACTGACTAACTTTCTTAAAAGTTATATCGATTAAATAAAACAAAATGAACAAAAAAGTATTATCAGGAATTTTTACATTATTGTTGTTTTTGGGAGTTACTACGGTAAAAGCCCAATATCCCGATATTCCTGCTGATGTGCAAAAAGCATCCAGGGAATTAATCAAGAAAACTTATGAACTGTCTGATAGTGCCTGGCAAAAAGCCTGGCCAATTGTTGAAAAGCAAGCTGCTGAAGGTCGTCCTTACATTCCATGGGCTGCTCGCCCGAACGATCTTCCACAAGCTGATATCCCTGCATTCCCGGGAGCCGAAGGTGGCGGTATGTATAGTTTCGGTGGACGAGGTGGTAAAGTAATTACTGTAACCAGTTTGGCTGATCATGGTCCGGGTACTTTCCGTGAAGCTTGTGAAACAGGTGGTGCCCGAATCATCGTGTTTAATGTTGCCGGGATTATCCATTTGGTGCGCCCGCTCATTATTCGTGCGCCATATGTAACCATTGCCGGACAAACAGCTCCTGGAGATGGAGTTTGCGTTGCTGGCGAGAGCGTTTGGATCAATACGCACGATGTGGTGATTCGTCACATGCGTTTCCGTCGTGGTGAAACCTGGGTCGGACGTCGTGATGATGCCTTGGGTGGAAACCCGGTTGGAAACATCATGATTGACCACGTTTCTGCGAGCTGGGGATTGGATGAAAATATGTCTATCTACCGCCATATGTGGAACGATGGAACTGGTAAAAAAGACGTGAAACTGCCAACGGTCAATATCACAATTCAGAATTCAATTTTCTCTGAAGGACTGGATACCTGGAACCACGCATTTGGTAGTACGCTTGGTGGTGAAAACTGCTCGTTCATGCGTAACCTTTGGGCTGATAACACTGGTCGTAACCCATCTATCGGTTGGAATGGCGTTTTCAACTTCGTGAACAACGTGATTTTTAACTGGGTTCACCGTTCTGTTGATGGAGGTGACTACACAGCAAAATTCAACATTGTCAACAACTATTTCAAACCCGGACCTGCGTCTAAAGTCAATGAACCAGTTGGACACCGGATTTTGAAGCCGGAATCAGGTCGAAGCACATTGGATAAGCGGGTTTACGGACGTGCATTCGTTGATGGAAACATCATGGAAGGAGATCAAAAAGTAACTGACAATAACTGGGCCGGTGGTGTACAGGTTGAAGATTTACCCGATCCTAAAAACCCGTACAAAGAGGTATTGCTTTCAGACAGTCTTGGTCATTATAGAGATGAAATTTACTGGACACGTCCGTTCCCAATGCCATACATGAAAATTATGCCAACAAAACGTGCATACGAATATGTCTTGGATAATGCAGGTGCTACCTGGCCACGACGCGATCCGGTAGACAAACGTGTCGTTGAACAAGTGAGAACAGGTAATATTGACTATCCAAAGAATGTTGACCTGACAGGGATACCGCAATTTAAATACCGTCGTTTACCAAAAGATTCTTATAAAGAAGGGATCATCACTGATATCCGGGAAGTTGGCGGTTACCCAGAATACAAAGGAAATCCGTATGTGGATACTGACAAGGACGGAATGCCCGATGCCTGGGAGATCAGATATGGTTTGAATCCGAACGATCCTTCTGACGCCAATGGCGACATGAACGGTGACGGATACACCAACATTGAAACTTATATCAACGGAATTAATCCTAAATATAAGATCAACTGGCAAGATCTGAGAAATAATTACGATACACTGGAAGGTAAAAAATCCTTGATGGATTAAGAAATATTGGGAAGTTCGGATGATCACAATTGTGGATTCCGGACTTCTTTTTTTTAATAAGAGAATCAGAAAAAAGGAGTTTAAGAACGATGAAAATAAAACTGTTTGCTGCGTTGTTACTATTAGCTGTTTTTTCAATGGCCAATGCACAGAAACCTAAAACGCCGGAAGAAGCAAAATACCTTGAGGTACTTCACGGAAGGGCTCAGAAAATTGTTGACAATCTTGGTGTTGAGAATGCCGATAAAGCATTGAAAGTTCGCGATATCATTGCCAAACAATATTGGGATCTGAATAAAATTATTGATGGTAAAGATGCCGTTGAAAAGAAATTGAAAAAGTCGGGCATGTCTAAAGCCAAATACGAAGCGAAAAAGAAGAAGCTCGACAAAAAGGCTCAGTCTAAATTGGACAAGCTACACAAAAAATACCTGGCAAACTTGCACAAAAACTTGACTGATAAACAGGTTGAAGGGGTGAAAAACGGCATGACCTACAATGTGCTGAATTTCACTTACGATGGTTATTTGGATATGCTACCACAACTAACAGAAGCACAGAAAAAGCAAATTTATGCCTGGCTGGTTGAAGCACGCGAGCACGCGATGGACGCCGGATCATCAAAAGCCAAACACGCTTGGTTTGGGAAATACAAAGGACGGATAAATAATTATTTGTCTAAAGAAGGATACGATTTGAACAAAGCCAGCAAGGAATGGCATGAACGTATAAAAGCTAGAAAAGAAAAAAAATAAAGCCTCGGCTTTTACTATTGGTTATGAGGAAAAACCGTTGTTGATCTACATTTTAACGACGGTTTTTTCGTATTTAGTTTACTAACTTTATTCCAGATCAACAAAACAAATTAATCCATGAGAATATATACAAACCAACTAATCGTTTTGCGGGAGTATCGAAAATCAGGGCTGCATAATTTAGTGGCTCGTTTTGGGGTACTCTTTTTTGTTTTCAGCCTGTTGGTGTCCAGCGTGTTTGCTGCGCCTCGTCCCAAAACATTGGTGTACGTTGGGCAAGACGGACATTTGAAATACATCAAAGATGAACATGGCAATCGCGTTCCGGATTATTCCTATTGTGGGTACGAAGCATCGGAAAATAGCATTCCTCAAGTCGCCGCCAAAGTGTTTGTCCCGCTGATTGACGGTGATGCCACACTACAAATCCAGCAAGCGCTTGACTATGTCGCTACTCTGCCTGTTGAGGCTGATGGTTTCCGGGGAGCTGTTCAGCTCGAAAAAGGATCCTATCATCTGT
Organism: Sunxiuqinia sp.; assembly: GCA_035266925.1. Classification (GTDB taxonomy): domain Bacteria; phylum Bacteroidota; class Bacteroidia; order Bacteroidales; family Prolixibacteraceae; genus Sunxiuqinia. Next base: position 11,006 of record DATFMO010000060.1, read on the forward strand.
CCGGACGTTTGGTGATGAAGGCTTCCGGCGTTGTGCTGCGGGGAAGCGGCATGGGCGACGATGGAACACTTTTGCAGGCTGAAGGAAAGGATCGTCAAACATTTATCCGAGTGTTGGGAAAAAATGATATCGAAAAAGGAAAGCCGTCAGCTATTCTGGATGCCTATGTGCCAGTCAATGGCCGAAAAGTTCAGGTGGCTGATGCCGGCCAATTCAAAGTTGGACAACAAGTATTTATCCATCGCCCTTCGACCCAACAATGGATTGATGAACTAGGAATGAATCAATTCGGTGGCGAAGAAACCCAATACCTGGGCTGGAAACCAGGGCGACGCGATATGCAGTGGGATCGCACCATTCGGGATATTCAGGGTGATACATTGATTTTAAGCGCTCCGCTTACCACAGCATTGGATACAACGTATGGCGTAAGCCAGGTTATACCGTACACTTGGAGCGGTCGTATCAATCATATTGGAATTGAAAATCTAAAACTTTCGACAACCTACGATCATTCGAATCCGAAAGATGAATACCATTGTTACTCTGCAATCACCATTGAAAATGCTGAAAACGCGTGGGTGCGCCAGGTTGTTTTTACGCACTTTGCCGGATCAGCCGTTGCAGTGTATGAAACTGGTCGTTTGGTAACCGTGCAGGATTGCAAGTCATTGGACCCTATTTCTGAAATAGGCGGGTGGAGACGATATACTTTTTTTACGAGCGGTCAGCAAACACTTTTTCAACGTTTGTATGCCAAACACGGTTATCATGATTTCGCTACTGGTTATGTTGCTACAGGGCCAAATGCTTTTGTACAATGTTTCTCCCAATTGCCCTACAGCTTCAGTGGATCAATAGATTGCTGGGCTTCTGGTGTGCTGTTTGATATTGTGAATGTTGATGGTAATAAACTGTCTTTCAGTAATCGCATGGACGAAGACTTGGGAGCTGGTTGGACCGCAGCCAACAGTACGTTCTGGCAATGTTCGGCCGCACATATTGAGAATTTTGCCCCACCAACTGCGATGAACTGGTCGTTCGGCTGTTGGGCGAAATTTCGTGGGAATGGCTATTGGGCACACGAGAATGAACACATCCGCCCACGTAGTTTGTACTACAAGCAGTTGGCAGACCGGTTGGGCAAGGACCTGTCGGTTTACAAAGACAATTACATGCCGGACCCGAAGAATGCAACAAGCAGTCCAACCATCGAGGAGGCTGCAAAATTATCCAAAGAAGCTTACAAACCACTTACATTGTTAGCCGATTGGATCATGAAAGCACCAGATCGTGATCCAATTTCTACATCGACTGATGGAGCCAAATCCATCGATGATTTAAAACTGGCGAAACCGGTTGAGCCAAAAGCAGGCCCAATGATCGGCCTGAACAAAAATGGATGGATCGTTCGGGGCAATCAGGTGATGACAGGCGAAAGACAAGTTGTACCCTGGTGGTTCGGCAATACCCGTCCATACTATGTTTCAAAGAGTAAGCCGGCTATTACCCGATACGTGCCCGGACGAAATGGTCGTGGCTTTACCGATAACCTGGATGAAGTGATGAGTTGGATGAAGTCATCAGGCATTGTCGGCATGGAGCAAAACTACGGCTTGTGGTACGATCGGCGTCGTGATGACCACGAGCGTGTGCGCCGCATGAACGGTGATGTTTGGGCACCATTCTACACCCAGCCTTTTGCCCGCAGCGGAAATGGGACAGCCTGGGATGGTTTGAGCAAATACGACTTGACGAAATACAACAATTTTTATTGGAGCCGTTTAAAAAAATTTGCCGACATGGCCGATACTCAGGGACGGATTCTGATCAACAACGATTATTTTCAGCATAACATTCTGGAAGCTGGTGCGCACTGGGTCGATTGTCCCTGGCGTCCGGTAAATAATATTAACGGTACTGACTTTCCCGAACCACCACCCTTTGCAGGCGACAAAAGGATTTTTATTGCCGAACAGTTTTACGATGAAACCAATCAGACAAGGCGTCCGCTGCATGAAGCCTACATTCGTCAATGCCTGAATAATTTCAAAGGCAATCATTCCGTGATCCAGGAAGTTGGCGCTGAATTTACCGGACCACTTCACTTTGTGAAGTTCTGGTTCGACGTGATTAATGACTGGGAAAAACAAAACGGCAGTGGCCAAATGATTGGCTTGAGCACCACCAAGGATGTGCAGGATTCCATTTTGGCAGATCCATCTCGTGAGCCTTTGGTTGATGTGATTGACATTCGCTATTGGTCGGGAAGAGCAGGTGGTGGCTATTATGCGCCACTTGGTGGGCAACATATGGCTCCACGCCAGCACATGCGGGTTGAAGATACCGGAAAACGTTCCTTCGAATCGGTTTACAATGATGTGCTGACCTACAAAAAACGTTATCCAAATAAAGCAGTTCTGTATTCGTTCGATCGTGCTGATCGCTACGGCTGGGCTATT
>DATFMO010000061.1:0-2037 GCA_035266925.1 Sunxiuqinia sp.
GGATTGATTTTCTGACACGCCCCGCCTTTAAAATTGGCACTAAACATTTCACCATGGGCTATAATTTTTATGACTCCTACGGAAAGATCAGTCATCAATCTAACGAAAACAACCACTTTTATTTGGGCCTCTATGGAGGCGACGACCGGTTGGGCTATAATTATAACCTGAACGAAAACCAGACCAAAGGCTATTCAAAATACCTATGGGGGAATGTATTGGCAACCGCTCGATGGAATCATATTTACAGTGCAAAACTGTACAGTGATATTACATTGTTTTACACCCGATACCGCTACAAACTAAACCAGTACAGCCGATTGGTCAACGACAAAACACAGATGATCTACAAGACGGGACTGCAGGAGTTGGGCGTAAAAGCAGACTACAACTGGTACCTCAACAACCAGTTGATCCTCCGGTTTGGCGGTGGTTTTTCCGGCAACTGGTTCAACCCGGGACTCATCACCAATGATGAAAAGTCAAATGGCGAAAAAACAAATACCATCGTCGGGGCAGATAACAAAGTCAGTGGCATTAGTTCCTTCATTTATCTCGAAAATGAATTCCATTTGTTTAAGCAATTGTCCTTCAATTGTGGAGCTCGTGTCTCCGATTTGCAAGTTGATTCGGAGAATTACCTCTCCTTTGAACCCAGATTAATGGCCAATTTTGAAATAAATGGGATTGGTGCTTTAAAGGCCGGGTATTCCCGGATGCGACAATCCGTTCACATGCTCAGCTATTCCGGCAATTCCTTTCCGACCGACATCTGGTTGCCATCAAACAAAAATATCGACCCGGCAATGTCGGATCAATATTCACTGGCTTTTGTCCGCAGTCTTGGGAATGGAAAGTATGAATTCAGCTTAGAAGCTTATTACAAGGAAATGAGTCATTTATTGGCCGTGAAAGGTGGTGTAAGGCTGGTCAATACCCGGCAGTGGGACGAAAATGTCGAAAAAGACGGAACCGGAACCTCAAAAGGACTTGAAGTTATGATTCAAAAGAAACAAGGCAGGACAACCGGATGGATTAGTTACACGTTGGCCAAAACCGACCGGCAATTTGCCAACATCAACAATGGGAGAGCTTATGCTTTTAAGTATGACCGCAGACATTCGGTTTCTATTGTGTTCAACCATAAGCTTTCAGAAAAGGTTGATTTTTCAGCCACATGGGTGTATGGGAGTGGGTATCCAATCACACTTCATAATGCCACGTACCAAACCATTGAACCGGTTGATTATTTTGATAGAACGTCCGAAAGTGGTGCTTCTTTTGATGTGACCGGTGAAGCTTATTTGTATCCCGGGAAAAACTGGTTGCGCATGCGTGACTATCACCGGCTGGATATCGGGTTTAATTTCCACAAAAAAAAGGGAACCAAAGAACGGATCTGGACTTTGGGAATTTATAATGTCTATAATCGGCAGAATGCCGTTTTCTATTATTTCGAACATAAAGATCAAAACCGATCTAATCCATTGGTGCTATACCAGCAGAGTGGGTTCCCATTTATCCCAACGGTAAAATACAGCGTGAAGTTTTAACTATCAGGGTGGTGCGGTTTTTTATCGCGCATGAACAAATTGTCGATTAATCCTGATGATTTTAGAGCCAACGAAGTTTGGTGGAGCATGTCAACAATTATCGGATGCCTGCTTTTCACAATCTCCATTTATCCTATCGGCTTGAAAGAAAGGCAGCTGATAAAACCAATGTTTGGAACTTTTCGGTTTATAATGTTTATGATCGCCTAAACCCATGGTATTATAATAAAAAGGGAAACCAATTAAAACAAATAAGTTTGTTTCCAGTAATTCCCTCTATTTCGTTTACTTACAAATGGTAGAAGAGATAAAAGACTGCCCAAAATTGAATACTGTTCCTTTTCCACGCCTTAGTATCACCCATGATCACTGTTTTGTTTTCCTGATTATTTAGATTGATTCCAAATTACCTCCTGAATTATTTTGACAACTATTTAACAATCTATTCAAATAAAAAATATAATTTTGTTCAACATTATTGCGC
>DATFMO010000062.1:0-3921 GCA_035266925.1 Sunxiuqinia sp.
GGCTATTGATGGCGCACCGTTGGTGCTGACAGGAAAAATGCTCAAGATTCTTTTTGACATTTAATCGTATTTTGTAAATTTATATTTAATTCACAAAGCAGTGTTTAATAAATTTTAAGCACCAAGGGTGCGGAATCAATAGCCCTGAGCATAGCTCAGGGTATAAATAGTGTCAACCTATAAGCACCAACGGTGCGAAATCAAAAAAAATAGAATCATGCCACAATCACTTGTGAAAAATTACCTGCATATTACCTACAGCACAAAAGATCGATATCCATTTATCGACGAATCGATTGAAAATGAATTGTACAATTACTTAGGAGGAATCTGCAAAAATCTGGAGTGTAATCCGATTATAGTGGGTGGAAATCGTGACCATGTACATATTCTTTGTCTTTTATCACAGAAGGTTGCCTTGATGAATTTGATTGAAGAATTGAAGTCACATTCATCTAAATGGATTAAAACGAAAGGGAATATCTACCAGAAATTTTATTGGCAGAAAGGATATGGCGCTTTTTCAGTCAATCCAACAGAAACTGATGTAGTTAAGGATTATATCTTGCATCAGAAGGAACATCATCGAGCTAAAACTTATCAGGAAGAATATTTAGCCTTTTTGATAAAATATAGGGTGGAATTTGACGAACGATATTTGTGGGATTGAACGATTGGTAGTTTGATTCTGCACCGTTGGCGCTTTGAAATCGTTATTCCCTTTGTTCCCAGCCCTACGGACTGGGCTAATGATGGCGCACCGTTGGTGTTTTTTGTTCAATTTAGATTGGATCCTAAATATTTCGACGGTAAAACCTTAAATTCGGCTTTGAATTGTTTGCTGAAATATTTGGGGTCGTTGAAGCCAACCTGGTAGGCGACTTCTGAGACGTTGAGCTGGCTTTTTTGAAGGAGTTGGGCCGCCCGTTTTAAACGCATGATTCGGATAAATTCAACGGGCGGTTTGCCCGTTAGTGAAACCATTTTCTTGTACAATTGCATACGGCTGACTCCCATGATCCGACTGAATTCTTCTACGGTGAATTCGCTGTTGCCCATATTGTCTTCCATGGTGTTCAGAATCTTTTCGATGAACTGCTCGTCAAGCGAGTTGATGCTGATGTCTTTGGGCTGTATTTGCAGTTTGGTTCTGAATGAGCGCCGGATGTTCATTTTCAATTGGATCAGGTTGTTGACTTTGGCTTCCAGAATTTGCAGGTTAAACGGCTTGGTCAGGTAGTCATCTGCGCCGATTTGCAACCCTTCCAATTGCTGTTGTTCCGACGTTTTGGCCGTCAGCATGATGAATGGAATGTGACAGGTGATCGGATCGCTTTTGGCCTGTTTACATAATTCAATACCATCCATCTCAGGCATCATCAGGTCACTGATTATCAAATCGGGCATGTTTTCGCGAAGGCTGGCAAGTCCTTCTTTTCCGTTGGTTGCTTCCAGAATTTGATATTTTTCAGCCAATTGTTCTTTCAAGTAAGTTCGCAAATCATCATTGTCTTCGGTGATCAGAACCGTTGCTTTTCCGCCATTCACAGAGACAGCTTCAAAATTGTTTTCCACTGAAAATACTGGTTTTTCTTCAAGCTGGGGAGTTGCTGTTTTCTGCTCAACTTTCTGATGTTGTTCATCCAATACCACAGGAAGTGTGATTGTGAAACTGCTTCCCACGCCAGGCGCACTTTCCAGCAGGACAGTGCCGCCATGCAATTGCACGTACTCGCGTACCAACGAAAGACCGATGCCGGTTCCTTTTTCAGCAACTTGCTGCGAGCTTTCTGATTGGTAAAACCGATCGAAAATCTTTTCAGCTTGTTCTGGAGCAATCCCAATCCCATTGTCTTTTACCCGAATGATCAATCGTTGATTGGTGGGAGTTTCGTCCTGTAATTCAATTTGAATAATGACTAACCCATTGTTTGGGGTGAATTTGAAGGCATTCGACAACAAGTTGAACATGATTTTCTCCAGCTTGTCCCGGTCAAATTCAACGGTCAGTTCCGGCAGCTCGGTGACCAGGCGGAGGTCAATGTTTTTATTTTCGCTGAGCTCACGGAATGATGCCACTACATCTTGCATAAACTGGATCAGGTCGCCATGTGAAGGTTGGTAGCTGAGTCCCTGCATTTCCATTTTCCGAAAGTCCAGGATTTGGTTGATCATGTTCAGCAGCCGGCGCGCATTTTGGTGAATCAGGCTCAATTGACGTTGGTCGGTCGTATCTCCAACTTTGGCCAGTAGCTTTTCCACAGGCGATAAAATCAAGGTCAGTGGCGTCCGAAATTCGTGTGAAATATTGGTGAAGAATTTTAGTTTTAAAGAGTCCAGTTCATGGATGCGCTGAGCTTCCCGCCGTTCTTCTTCCACACGCACGTTCATGCGTTCTTTCATCAGCACCAGGTAACGCAGCAAAGTCAGAATGCCAATCAGCGACAACGCATACAAAACCATGGCGTACCAACTTTTCCAAAAAGGAGGCAGTACCTTGATTTTTAGTTCGATGGGTTTTTTATTCCAAACTCCATCCGCGTTGGAGCCTTCAACAAGGAACGTGTAATCGCCGTTATTCAGGTTGGTGAATGTTGCAAAATTGGCTGTCCCATCTGTTTCATACCAATGATCGTCAAAGCCTTCCAACTTGTAGCGGTATTTGCTTTTTTCGGGAAATAAATAAGTGAGTGCCGAAAATTCAATGCTGAAAAAGTTTTCGGCATATTTCAGTTCCAACACATTGGTTTGGTAAACGGGTTTTTGCAGCAGTAGCCGTCTGTCAACGGTTTCTCCAGGATTGACTTCTTTGTTGAAGATACGCAATCCTGTAAATTGTAAATTTGGTTTCACCGTGTCAATCTGAATTTCATGGGGATTGAACCAGTTAATTCCATTGTTGCCGGCAAAAAGTAAATCTCCTTTGCTGGTTTTCAGCGCTGCTAATTCCGAAAATTCTTGTCCCTGCAAACCATCTGTTTCGTCAAAATGAAGGAAGTTCGGCTTCAATTCGTTGGGATTGTCCGAGAGGGAAAACCACAATTTGCTGATTCCCCTGTTGCTGCTGATCCATAGGTTGCCTTGATCGTCCTCCAAAATTTGTTTGATGTTGTTGGATTGAAGTCCATCTTTTTTAGACAGAAAAATTGCTTGTTGGTTTTGTGGATTGAAGCGGATCAGACCAGCATTGCTGCTAACCCAATACCAACCCCGGCTGTCCTGAAACAGGTCATTCACTTCACCAAATGGGCGCATGCCATCGGTGGTTTTCCCTTCCTTGAATACCGTGAAGTCATTCGTGTTTTCATTGTAACGACTTAGCCCATTTGGACTGCAGGCCCATAAATTGTCTTGGTGGTCTTTGTACAGTATGCGGATTTGGTTGCTGCAAATGTTGGAATTCGAAGTGTTGTAAGTAATGAACTTTCCAGCTTCCGGCTGATAACGCGACAAACCACCTGTTAGTGTGGCAATCCAAAGTTGGTTGTGCCGATCTTCGGTGATGCTCCAGACGCGATCGTCCGGGATGCTTTTGGGATCGGTTGCCGAGTGCCGAAAAACCTTGATGTCGCCGGTTTGGGGATTGTATTGGTTCAAACCGCCGTAGTACGTTCCAATCCAAATCATGCCCTGATGGTCTTCATAAATCGCAACAACCACGTCATTGCTCAACCCATTTCTGCTTTCAATCGTTAATCGTTTGATCACCTTCCCTTTTTGATTCAGCACATCAATCCCTGCTCCGTTGGTACCCACCCAAATATGATGAAGGTGATCTTCAGCCAGAAAATTAACGTCGCTTTTGCTGAGTCTGGTTTTGTCCTGCGGATCGTGCTGCAACAAACGAAAATGTTTACTACTTTTCCTAAAATAATCGACTCCATTTTTGTAGGTGCCAATCCAAAAAATATTTTGAGGATC
>DATFMO010000063.1:0-6369 GCA_035266925.1 Sunxiuqinia sp.
CGGTCTGGTTTTGTAAAATGCGGAACTTCGAATCAACATAGTTTTGCAACTTATATTCGTATCGATCCAGATGATCCGGTGTAATATTGAGCAGCATGCCAATGTCGGCTTTAAACTCATACATGCCATCCAACTGGAAACTACTCAGCTCGATCACATAATAATCGAAGTTTTTTTCGGCCACCTGCCAGGCAAAACTATTACCCACATTTCCTGCCAGACCAACATTCAAACCAGCTTTTCCAAGCAGGTGATGGGTCAACAAAGTTGTTGTGGTTTTCCCGTTGCTGCCAGTAATACAAATCGTTTTAGCCTTGGTGTACCTCCCCGCAAATTCAATTTCAGAAATTACAGGTGTTCCCTGCGCTCTCAGCTTTTTCACCAACGGCACGGAGTCCGGTATTCCCGGGCTTTTAATCACCACATCGGCAGCAAGAATCCGACCTTCGGAATGCTTTCCCTCTTCAAAAGGAATTTCAGATTTTAAAAGAACGTCCCGGTAATTGTCCTTCAATTTCCCGGCATCTGACAACCATACTTCATAGCCCTGCTTTTGTGCCAGGATCGCTGACCCCACACCACTTTCGCCTCCCCCCAATATGACCGCCTTTTCTGCCACGACTAACGCATTTTTAGTGTGACAATCGTAAATACAGCCAGAATGATTCCCACAATCCAAAAGCGGGTTACGATTTTGGGTTCAGGAATGCCTTTTTTCTGGTAATGATGGTGGATTGGACTCATCAGGAAAATGCGATGGCCCTCACCATATCTCTTCTTCGTATATTTAAAATAGCCCACTTGCAACATCACCGACAGGTTCTCCACCAGGAAGATGCCGCAAAGCAGTGGGATTAAAATTTCTTTTCGGATAATAATGGCAAAAACAGCCAGAATACCGCCAAGCGCCAAACTTCCGGTATCACCCATGAACACTTGGGCCGGGTAGGAATTGTACCATAAAAACCCAACGGTGGCTCCAATAAATGCCGCAATAAACACGGTCAACTCACCAATGTTGGGGATATACATAATATTCAGGTAGTCGGCGTAAATGATGTTACCACTGACATAGCCGAGGATGGCCAACGTGACTCCGCTGATCGCTGACGTCCCCGTTGCCAGTCCATCAATACCATCCGTCAGGTTGGCAGCGTTCGACACTGCTGTAATGATGATGATGATTGCCAATGCATAAACCAGCCAACGCCAATATTTGGCACTGTTTCCCATAAATCCAACGATCCATTCGTAATCAAACTCATGGTTTTTAATGAAGGGGATGGTTGTCTTAGTAGACTTTACGTCATGTGTAACAAATCGAACATCTTGTCTACCTGTCTGCTGGTCGACCACAATTTCCTTCATGAAGTCGCCATTGGAATTTTTCACTTTCTCGCGAACGACCACATCATTGGAAAGGTAAAAGGTTAATGCAACAATGATTCCCAGACTGATTTGTCCCAGGATTTTAAACTTGCCAGCCAGCCCCTGTTTGTCATTCAGAAAAACCTTGATGTAATCATCAATAAAACCGATAATTCCCAACCAGGCTGTCGTGATTAACATGAGCAGGATGTATGTGTTGTCGAGCTTGGCAAACAACAAAGTAGGGATAATAATGGATGCCAAAATAATCAGCCCCCCCATGGTAGGTGTTCCTTTCTTCTGCATCTGTCCTTCCAGTCCCAGGTCGCGCACTTCTTCACCAATTTGTTTGCGTTGTAAAAAGTTGATGAGCTTTCGTCCAAAGCCCATCGTAATTAACAACGAGGTGATAATCGCGGCAGCCGAGCGAAATGAAATATATTGTAACATCCCCACTCCCGGGACATCCAAGTGCTTCAGCCAGTCATATAATAAATAGAACATCCGTTTCTTTTTTAGTTTAGATTGAATATCTCGTTGATCACTTCTTTATCGTCAAAATGATGTTTCACGCCATTGATCTCCTGATAGTCTTCGTGCCCTTTCCCGGCCACCAAAACGATGTCTCCAGGCTGCGCCAACATGCAGGCCGTGCGAATAGCTTCCTTGCGGTTGACGATAGAGAGCACCTTGTTTTTTTGGTGTGCCTCAATGCCTTTTTCCATATCTGCAATGATTTGTTCCGGCACTTCAGAACGTGGATTATCAGAGGTCAGGATAACTTTATCGCTTTGTAATACCGCTTCCAAAGCCATAATGGGACGTTTGGTTTTATCCCGATCTCCACCAGCTCCAACGACGGTGATTACCTGTTCATTACCCGTTCGAATTTCAGTGATGCCATTCAACACATTTTTCAATGCATCAGGCGTGTGCGCATAATCTACTACCGCATATTTTCCTTCCGGCGACCGGATAATCTCAAAACGACCGGCAACGGGGCGAAGGTCACTAACGATCGGCAGCACTAAATCGACTGGCTCACCCAACAACACCGCCGATGCGTACACCGCCATCAGGTTGTAGGCATTGAACAAACCAGAGAAATGGGTCCATACTTCTTGTCCGTCAACGCTCAGCAACAAGCCATCGAAATGCTTCTCCAAAACTTTACATTTGAAATCAGCCAGCGAACGCAATCCATAGGTTTTCTTTTTCGCTTTTGTATTTTGAAGCATGACCATCCCGTTTTTCTCATCGGCATTGGTCAATGCAAAAGCCTCACTGGGAAGCTCGTCAAAAAACTTCTTCTTGGCTTTCAGGTATTCAGCAAATGTCTTGTGATAATCCAGGTGATCATGCGTCAGATTGGTGAAAATTCCACCGTCAAAATTGATTCCGGCAATCCGGTCCTGGTGAATGGCATGCGAGCTCACCTCCATGAAGCAATACGAACAACCGGCATCTACCATTTTAGCCATCAGTTCCTGAATCGCCAGGGCGTCGGGCGTGGTATGAGTTGCTGGTAATTCTTCTTCTCCTACATAGAATTTAATGGTTGAAATCAGTCCGGATTGATAACCCAACTTTCGAAACAACTGATACAACAAGGTTGCAATGGTTGTTTTTCCGTTGGTTCCGGTTACGCCAACAACTTTCAGTGAAGCTGAAGGATTGCCGTAAAAATTGGCTGCGAGCCATCCGAATGACTTCGCAGTATCTTCCATTTGAACCAAAGTAACATCGCTGGCATTAACGTCTTCAAATTTTTCAGCGACAACAGCGGCAGCTCCCTGCTCAATCGCCTTCTGAATAAACAGATGCCCATCAACGTGGGTGCCGGGCACTGCCACAAAAACGTCACCTACAGCGACTTTCCGTGAGTCAAACTGCAAATGTTGAACGGCGATGTCCGTTTGTCCTGACACCAATTCAAATTCCTGTCTTTTTAATATGTCGTTTAATGTCATCATTAGCCTAAATCCAAATAAATGGTTTGTCCTTTTCCAATTTTATCGCCAGCACGTAGGGACTGTTTTCTCACTTTGCCAATCCCTTTCATGATTACTTTCAAACCTGAGCGTTCCAGCAGATAAAGAGCATCACTCCCTCCCATTCCGCGAACATCTGGAACAGTGCCTTCAGTATATTCCACCTTTTTGGCATCCAGCTTGTCTGCTTTTTGGTCAACCCTGATCAATTCTGAATCATTTCCATTATCAGGGATATTCAGGTTCAATTCCTCTGCTGTCGCATCTATCTCATCCTTAAAACCTGTCTTCACGTCCGGGAGTGATGTCACCTTTATGTCGTTATTATCTCGTGGATCCATGAAACTGGCATATACTTTTGCTACAATTTCTTTGAAAACCGGTCCGGCAACCGATGCTCCATAGTAGCTTCCTTTAGGGCCAACAATCACTACAATGCAAGTGTACTGTGGATTGTCTGCCGGGAAGTAACCGACAAATGAGGCCTGGTAATTTTTGCGACCGTTTTTCGAATACCCCTGATCTTCGTAGGCGACCTGAGCGGTTCCTGTTTTACCGGCAATCGGGAAATACGGATTGGTCAATGATTTGCCAGTTCCCTCGATGCAAACTCCACGCAGCATGCTTTGCGCTTTGTGCAAGGTTTCTTTGGAACAAATTGAAGGATTCAGCACTTCCGTTCTGAATTGTTTCTCCAATACACCGTTGTGGCGAATTTCTTTCACAAACCTGGGTTTGACCATCACGCCATTGTTGGCCACAGCGTTGTAAAAAGTGGCCGTTTGAATGGGTGTCAGTTTAATTTCGTATCCGTAAGAAATCCAAGCCAGTGATGGCCCCCACCATGTTTTGTCACCTGGATATTTAATGTATGGAACACCTTCCCCTGCAAATCCAAGCCCCAGCGGCTTGTTTAAACCAAAACCGTAAATACGGTCGATGTAATCCTTTTCATGCCCTTCGTAACTGCTCGTAATAATTTTGGCCACTCCCACATTGGAGGAGTACTCGAAAACCTGCTTCATGGTAATCTTCCCATGGCCACCGTGATGGTAATCACTATCGTATATGGTTTGCCCTTTGTAAACCCACTTTCCGTTTCCAGTATTAATCACATCCATGGTATCAATGTAACCTTGCTCCATGGCAACCATCAGTGAAACCAGTTTAAAGGTTGAACCGGGCTCACTACAACCGGCAGACCCCAACGCGTAATTATAAATTTCAGCATAGCTGCCATCGCTTCGACGCCCCAGATTCGCAACCGCTTTCACCTCCCCGGTTTTCACCTTCATCACAATTGCGGTTCCCCAGTTAGCCTGCGATTTTTGCATTTCGCGCATTAGGGCGCTGTTGGCAAAATCCTGCAGATTGACGTTAATCGTGGTGATGACGTCACTCCCATCTTTCGGTTCCTTGATGGGAACATTGATCCACCGACCAGAAAAATTCCGTTTGACTGCGGTGCCATTTTCGCCACTCAGGTAACCTTCCATCAAGCCTTCAATACCTGAATAACCAACATTGCCATGAATACCACCATAGGCTCCTTTATTAAGCGTTCCAATGGTTCGACTCGCCAAATCACCATGAGGCAGCACCCGATCATTTTCAGTCACGACGATCAGCCCCGAACCAAAAATACTTTTCTGCATGACTGACAGCCGTTTGAAATCCTGTAACTGGTTGTAATTGATTTCACCATCGTGAATCAAGAACCAACGATTTCCTTTCTTGAAGGCCTGATCCATTTCTTGCTTGAAACGGTACTTGGACACCCCGAAAAACCTGGCCACTGCCAAGGCAAAGCTATCAGCCTGATCATCATAAACTTGTTTGATTCGCGGTGCAGCTAAATCCAATCGTAATTCATATTTAGGAACTGAAGTCGCCAGGATACTTCCGTCGTCAGCGCAAATATTTCCTCGCTTGGCCGGAATTTCCACGGTATTGTTTTTCAAATCCTTGGCAATCTTTTTCCATTTCTGGGTATCCATATTTTGAATCATGAAGATCTTGACAACAATGACAACTCCAATCGCCACTGCTATAAAATAAATACCGCCGAAACGGGCTATTATGTCCTTTCTAATCTCCATCTATTTGTTGCCGTCCAGTTTTTCAACTTTTAATTTATGTGGTGGTTGGTCGGGCTCATCCAAGCCCAAACCACTTGCTTTCACTTTATCCACAATTTCCGATGGCCGGTTCATCCGCATCAGGTCTGTTTCGTAGGTCAATGATTCGGCGCGTAGTTCTTTAATCGAATCCTGCACAGTTTCCATTTCCCGAACCGTTCTCTCCGACCAGTATTTATTGGTTATGAGCAAGATTCCCAGAAAGACCAGAAAAAAGACAAAAGGCATCTGCTTCAGCGCCTTTTCACTGGCCAGCAATGAACCTCCCAGCAACGACTTCAGTCCATTGCGACGAACTTTGCTCTTCGTGGTATTTGACTGCTCTTTACTCATCTTTTTTCTGCAATTCTTAGTTTTGCACTCCGTGCTCTTGAATTCCGTTCAAGCTCTTCGTCAGTCGGAATGATCACCTTTCGATTAATCGCCACCAGTTGTGAGCTGACGTTACCATAAAAATCTTTCTCCTGCTTACCCTCAAAATTTCCGGCCTTAATGAAGTTCTTCACCAGCCGGTCTTCCAACGAATGGTATGTGATGACTACCAATCGGCCACCCGGTTTCAGCAATTCAATACTCTGACTCAAAAAATCTTTCAACACATCCAACTCGCGATTAGTTTCAATGCGCAAGGCCTGAAAAACTTTGGCCAGGTATTTGGCTTCATTTTTTTTGGAAACGCAATCGGCAATGATCGTTTTAAATTGATCGATCGTCCTGACAGGAGTTAACTGACGTCCGGCAACAATTTGCTTCACCAGTCGATAGGCGTTGTTAATTTCACCATACTCCCGGAAAATGCGGATCAGCCTTTCTTCGTCGTACTGATTGATGATATCGGCTGCAGTCATGCTGGCCTCGCGATTCATGCGCAT
>DATFMO010000064.1:0-9828 GCA_035266925.1 Sunxiuqinia sp.
AATGACATACACCAAGGCACAGCTGAGAACCACTGAAATGATCAATGTCAGCATCACATTGCTGCCCAGCGCCCATGCGATTTGGCCCGCTCCGGTAGCATCCAGGTTTTCAATCAAAAAATAAAAGAACATGATCCCGAGGATGTCAGAAAACGTACTTTCATAAATCATGAATTCCCGTTTGTCTTTGGCCAAATTCGACACACTGGGAATAATGATGGCGCTACTCATGATTGAAAATGGGATGGCGTAAACCAGTGCCTGCAAAAAACCAAGGTTCTGGATGAAAGCCTGTGTCACAAATGCGATGAGCACGCTGGATGCGACCAGCGACACGAAGGCGATGATGAATGATTTCCAAATGATTGGCCACTTCTCACGCGTCAATTCCAAATCCAACGCCGCTTCGAGCACAATCATGATCAGTCCGACTATTCCCAATACCTCAAGCGTATTGAAATACTGAGGTTCAGTGCCAAAATACTTCAGTATTTCCTGGATTCCCAAACCCAATAAAATCAGCATTAAAACACTCGGAATGTTTGTTTTTTTGGCTAACAAACTAAAAAAGAAAGAGATAATTACAACCACACAAAGGCTGATCACAAATAGGTACGCACTCATAATTCAAGCAATTTCAATTCCGTCAAATTACAAAATAGTTATGATTTGATTGCGTTATAAAATCAAGCTGACTGAAATATACATTGAAATAACAACGATTCTCGGTAAGAAATCGAAGGCCGATCTTCATATTAATCAATCAGAATGAGAGGATTGGCACTTTCTTAATTTCCAGATTAGCTAAAAATTTAAGGTTGAAAAAATTTAGGATTGTATTTCTTCGCTTCCGTTTCATGACGTGCGACACGAAGTGCATTTCGTGCCAAGGCTTCAAGTTCGTCTTCTCCCGGATAAACCAATACCGGGACAATGAAACCGACCTTCTTTTGATAGGCAATTGGTTTACTTATAATATTTATACAACGAAAATGAATCGTATTCAATGCATAAATTGCGATGATTAATTTGTAAATGCGACGAATATCACCTATTTTCGTTGTAAATTATGCAACGAATGAAGGCATTTATCTATCAACAAGACAATTGGCCAGAATTTAAATGGACCAGCGATGAGTTCGTCGACCTGCTGAGTGAAGCGAGAAATTTACAAGGTAGACTGGTCGGGAAAATGGAGTCGTTGGGATTTGACCTCCGAAAAGAAGCTTCACTTGAAACTTTGACGATGGATGTATTGAAATCTTCAGAAATAGAAGGTGAATTCTTAAATCAAGACCAAGTGCGTTCTTCAATAGCACGAAGACTGGGAATGGAAATTGCGGGCTCCGTTGAGTCTGACAGAAATGTTGATGGGATGGTTGACATGATGTTGGATGCCACACAAAATTGTTTCGAACCAATAACTACAGATCGACTTTTTGATTGGCATGCAGCACTATTTCCAACAGGTAGAAGCGGAATGTATAAAATAACAGTAGCTGATTGGCGAAAAGATACCACGGGACCAATGCAAGTTGTATCTGGAGCCATGGGTAAGGAAAAAGTGCATTTTCAAGCACCTGACTCCTCTTTAGTTGAAAACGAAATGAACCGTTTTTTAGATTGGTTTAATAGTAAAAAAATGGATTTGGTAATTAAATCTGCTGTTGCCCATTTATGGTTTGTTACAATACATCCATTTGATGATGGAAATGGCAGGATTGCGAGAGCTTTGACTGATCTATTATTGGCTCAGTCAGACAATACGAACCAGCGGTTTTACAGTATGTCTGCTCAAATTAGGATAGAAAGAAAACAATATTACGAGATTTTAGAAAAAACGCAGCAAGGCAACTTAGATATTACGGCATGGATTGCCTGGTTTTTAAATTGTTTGATCAATGCTCTCAAATCAACTGACTCAGCACTAAACAAAATATTATTCAAAGCAGATTTCTGGAACAGACATTCAAAAACATTGATGAATGCAAGACAAAAGAAGTTATTGAATAAAATACTAGATGGATTTGATGGTAAGCTTACTTCATCCAAATGGGCAAAGATTGCCAAATGTTCAAAAGATACTGCCATTCGTGACATGAATGATTTGATATTGAAAAATATATTGCAAAAAGAAGCAGCAGGAGGTAGAAGCACAAGTTATGAACTGGTAAAAAGCAAGCAGCAATAGACCAACTCGCCACTTGTGATTGAAAAAAGGGATACCTCGCGAAACCTTTACAAATTGGGCATCTTAGGCGAATATTTTTTGGCTTCCGTTTCATGACGTGCGACACGAAGTGCATTTCGTGCCAGTGCCTGCAGTTCATCTTCACCCGGATAAACAACCACCGGGGCTATAAAACCAACCTTCTTTTGAATGTATTCCGTCAGGTATTTACTGTAGGCCAGACCGCCAGTCAATAAAATAGCATCTACATTTCCATCCAAAACAACTGACATTTCACCGATCGATTTGGCCACCTGGTAAGCCAGAGCGTCCTGAATCAACTGCGCTCTTTCGTTGCCCTCGCCGGCCATCTTTTCCACTTCTTTGGCATCATTTGTTCCCAAATAAGCAACGTATCCGCCTTCGCCCAAAACCATCCGCCTGATTTCCTCTTTCGACAGATGACTATCAAAGCAAAAATCGATCATCTGCCCAATTGGTAAACCGCCACTTCTTTCCGGACTGAAAGGGCCGTCGCCATCCAACCCGTTATTGACATCCACAACACGTCCTTTTTTGTGGGCACCTACTGAAATCCCACCTCCCAAATGAGCGACTACCAAATTCAGCTTTTCGTATTTGGTTCCATTTTTTCGGGCATGCAAACGCGCTGTTGCTTTTTGATTGAGCGCATGGAAAATCGATCGCTTTTCAAACCTGGGATGGCCGGTGATTCGTGCAATGTCGTCAATTTCATCAACCACCACCGGATCGGCAATAAATGCTTTGGCACCCGGAATTTGGTTGGCAATGTAATCAGCCATCAACGGTCCTAAATTGCTGGCATGCTGCCCATAAACACCTTCGCTGGCATGTTTCAACATCAGGTTGTCCACCAGGTAAACACCCGATTCCAACGGATAAGTCAAACCACCGCGCCCAATGATGTATTTCAGGCTGTCCACCTCAAAGCCCTCTTCCATCAGTGCTTCAATGATCAGTCCTTTTCGGAAATCGAATTGCTGAATGACATTATTGTAGCGGGAAAGTTCGGTAATGGAATGCCGCAAGGTTTTATTCAATTTGCATTCTTCATCAAAATAGACGGCAAACTTGGTAGAAGTTGATCCAGGATTTATTGCTAATATTCGGTATTCGCTCATAACTTATCGACTCATTAATGCTGCCAGAACAATGGAATTCAGTTTGGTTTGTGCGCTGTCACCTCGCGAAGAAAGCACAATTGGCACTTTGGCACCGTAAACGATAGCCGCCTGCTCCGAGTGACACAATTTGGAATTCACTTTATAAAAGACGTTTCCGGCATCAATATTTGGAAATAACAAACAATCGGCATCACCGGCCACTTCCGATTGAATATTTTTGATTTCAGCTGATTCCCGGTCCAAAGCAACATCAATCGCCATGGGGCCATCCACAATGCCTCCGGTAAATTCGCCATCAAGTGCCATTTGCTTAATTTTAGCTGCATCCACGCAGGCAGGAATGGTATCCAACACTTGTTCGGTGGGCGCAATCAAGGCAACTTTGGGCTGCTCAATGCCAAGCCGCCTGGCAACTTCAATTAAATATTTGCTCATCGTAACTTTTTGGGCCATCGTTGGATATGGGATGATGGCCACATCACTTACAAACAGCAGTTTGTGGTAGGCTGAATTTTCAAAAACCGCTACATGGCTTAACAAGGCTCCTGGCTTCAACAAGCCATTTTCTTTGTTCAGAATGACCCGCATGTACTTGTCGGTATTAATCAGGCCTTTCATTATAAAATCGGCTTCACCGGTATTGATCAAGGCAATTGCTTTTAAAGCTGCTGCTGCTTCAGGTACATCAACCACCTTGAAATTATCGATCTTAAAATTCAACTTTTGACAGGTCTCTTGAATTTTTTCAGCATTGCCCGTTAAAATCACGTCAACAACACCAAGTTTCCGGGCTTCTTCAGCCGCCTCAATACTGTGTTCATCCACACCATTCACCACAACCATCTTTTTAACAGCCAATTGTTTGGTCGCTACTACCAGTTCAGCTAAATGTTTTACTGCCATTTGCGCTAATTTTTGAAGTGAATGTACAAATTGTTAATATGAAATTACAGAACAAATATCAAGTAAAAAAATGTTTTCAAACCGCTGAAAAACAAAACATCCGACACTTTTCAGTATCGGATGTCAATCAATAAATATTTTGAATACAGAACTTTTAATTTCCGTTATTAATCTTCCAAGAAGTTACGATTTTGCATTTTCATGCACTTTCTTTTCTGTGTCGAGTGCAATCATTAATTCTTCGTTGGTTGGAATCACCATCACTTTCACCCGAGAATTTTCGGTGCTGATAATCCCTTCGCTTCGGAAACCTTTGTTTTTGTCTTTATCAAGCTCGATTCCCAGATATTCCAGGTCTTCCAAAATGCCAGCGCGCGTTCCATCAGCGTTTTCACCAATGCCTCCGGTAAAAATCAAAACGTCCAATCCGCCCATGCCTGCAATGTAGGAACCAATGTATTTTTTAACGTGGTAATTGTAAATGTCCAACGACATTTTCGCACGTTCATTTCCTTTTTCGGCAGCTTCTTCAATCTCGCGCATGTCCGATGAAACACCCGATAAGCCCAACATTCCACTGTGCTTATTAAATAAGATGTTGGCTGACGCCAATCCCAATTGCTCTTTCTCCATGATGTAGGTCACCACACCAATGTCGAGGTCACCAGAACGCGTTCCCATCACCAGACCTTCCAGCGGAGTGAACCCCATACTGGTATCAAACGATTTCCCATTTTTCACAGCAGCAACTGAAGCACCGTTTCCTAAGTGGCATGAAATGATCTTTTGGCTGTCAAAACCTACGCCCAGCAAATCGCAGGCGCGCTGAGTCACGTAACGATGACTGGTTCCGTGGAATCCGTAGCGACGAATTTGATATTTCTCGTACAACACATGAGGTATTCCATACATGTAGGATTTGGGCTCCATGGTTTGATGGAACGCCGTGTCGAATACTCCAACCTGTGGAATTCCGGGAATCAGCTCTTCCATGGCGTTGATCCCTTTCAAGTTTGGCGGATTGTGTAAGGGTGCAAGATCGCTACATTTTACCAAGGCTTCGATAACCTCGTTTGTAATGTACTGACTTGAACTGAAATATTCACCTCCGTGAACGACACGATGCCCCACCGCATCAATTTCTTCAAGGCTGGTCAAACAACCATATTTTGGGCTGGTGAGGATTCCTAAAATGTACTCGATCCCACTTTTGTGATCCAAAATTTCACCTTCAAAAACGATGGTGCGCCCATCTTCGTGATTGTGCTTTAAAAATGAGCCTTTCATGCCCAGCTTTTCAACTCCTCCTTTGGCAATCACTTGCTGATTGTCCATATTGAAAAGTTGATATTTTATTGAACTGCTTCCGCAGTTTAGTACCAATATTTTCATTATTGATTAAATTCTTTGAGATTGATCATTGATTGCATGGTGAGACTTCAGAAGACAATAAATTACCATCTTCATCGTATTCATAAAATCCTTTGCCAGTAGAAACGCCTAACTGTTTAGCTCTCACCAGGCGTTTGATGTAGGGCGATGGTTTGTAATGAACATCACCAAATTCACTGTAAATATTTTCCATCCAACGAACAATTTTATCCAGTCCCATTTTATCGGCCACCTGAAATGGTCCCTTTCGCATCCCCAGTCCAATTTTCATGGTCGCATCAATGTCATCCATCGAAGAGATACCTTCCATCAAAATTTCACAGGCTTCATTCAACAGTACAACAAACAGACGAACGCTAACCAAACCGGCTGATTCTTCTACCGGAATGATTCTTCGGTTAATTAGTTTCACGAACTGACAGACTTTCGCGTAGGTTTCATCAGAAGTGTAAAGGCTTCTGACAACTTCCATCATCCTTGCTTCACGGGCGGAAACCGAAAAATGGAAGCTTACACAGCGATCCTTATGCTTCATTTCTGAAGAAAGTTCGGTAATAATAATCGTTGTTGAACTGGTTCCAATAATACAATCGCGATCAACAACTTCTTCTATTTTTCTGAAGATCTTTTTACGTTCCTTGATTTTTCCACCCCTGTCGACAGCGCGAATCGCTTCTACAACAAAGTCGCAGCCAGCCAGGTCTTTGTAGTCCAGGCTTCCTTTGATACGCGACAGGATGGCTCTTTTTTCACTCTCGGTCAATCCCCAATGCTCGATACGTTGGTCGAGAATTTTCCCAATATTGCGATATGCTTCTCGAATTTTGTCTTCACTCACTTCAATAAAAACAACTTCGATACCATAGAAACTTGCCACACGAGCAATGTTTTGGCCAACAATTCCGCAGCCAACGATACCAATTTCTGAAAAGAGTGATCTTGATACCTTTTTCTTTATTAACCCAAATTCCTCAATGGGTTCATAGATAACTTCACTAGCCATTTTAATCTAACTAAACGTTATTCGTTATTCGAACAAAGCAGCAGCCTGATTAGAGGTTATTGCTACCATATTAACAATATCGCTCACGGAGCAACCTCTGGAAAGATCGTTGATCGGAGCTGCCATTCCTTGCAGAACAGGGCCAATGGCCTCAGCCTGTGACAGGCGTTGTACCAGTTTGTAGCCAATATTGGCGGATTCCAATCCTGGGAAAACCAACACATTGGCACGGCCGGCCACTTCACTGTCCGGAGCTTTTAATTTGGCCACTTCAGGAATCAGAGCTGCGTCCAGCTGTAATTCTCCGTCAATTTTCAACCCGGGATCCAGTTCTTTGGCAATTTTCAAGGCACCAACTACTTTATCAACACGAGGGTGCTGGGCACTTCCTTTGGTTGAAAAGCTCAACATGGCCACACGAGGTTCCATTCCAACAATGGCTTTCGCTGTTTTTGCAGTTGTCACGGCGATTTCAGCAAGCTGTTGCTCATCCGGATCCGGCATCACGGCGCAGTCTGCAAAGACCAGAATACCGTCATGTCCAAAATGTGGATCATTGACAAACATTAAAAACGCTCCGGAAACAACACTCACACCTGGCATAGTTTTTACAAACTGAAAGGCAGGACGTAACACATCTCCGGTGGCATTGATTGCTCCAGCGATTTCACCATCAGCATCGCCATTTTTGATCATCATGGGCGCAAAAACAAGTGGGTCGTTCAACATCTCCAACGCTTCTTCCTTGGTCAACCCTTTTGATTTCCTGATCTCCACCATCAAGTCGGCATAATACGACCGGCGATCGTCAGTTTTAGGGTCAATCAGAACAGCACCTTTAATGTTTACTCCACATTCCTCAGCTGCCTGCATGATCTCAACCGGGTTACCCAACAAGATAATCCGGGCGATATTTTCATTAAGAATGATTTCTGTGGCTCTCAGAGTCCTTGGTTCGCTCCCTTCCGGGAGGACGATGCGCTTTTGGTAACTTTGCGCATTTTTGATAGCACGTTCAAGTAATTTCATCTGAAAGTTTAATATTTTTAACTTTTGAGTAAAAGATTCAAAAGACAAAAGTAGCAAATTCACGGGTCTTTATTCCAGTAGCATATTAATTATTTGTCAATCATGACAAAAATTAGGGTTTTGAGCCTTTTTCACTATCTCCTAAAAACCAATTGCGCAATCGATTGTATTGATTCGTTTGACTTTCGAAGATTCTGCTTATTCATGTTAATTTTTTTTGAACTTTCCAGAATTTAACTATTCAGGCAATTCGTTTATCTCATTCAAATAAATTGATAATTTTGCTTTTCCGACTTAAATCAGCAATTATGAAAAAAAATGATCCATTTTATCCACTAAAATCAGCGCTCGAAGGAGATATTTACACTGACAATGTTCAACGGGTAATTTATGCCACTGACGCCTCATCCTACCGGGAAATTCCACAGGCTGTTTGCAAGCCCAAAACAAAGGAAGATGTTCGGCAAATCATTCAGTTTGCCCGTGAGAACAAAACCTCAATTATTCCAAGGGCAGCCGGAACATCATTGGCTGGTCAGGTGGTCGGTCCGGGCATTGTGACCGACATCTCGAAATACATGAACAAGGTGATCGAGCTGAATGCGGATGAAAAATGGATCATCGTTGAGCCGGGAATCAACTTAGCTGAATTGAACCTTTTTTTGGCGCCACACGGGTTGCAATACGGGCCGGAAACATCCACAGCCAACCGCTGCTGCATTGGAGGAATGGTTGGCAACAATTCCTGCGGGCTTCACTCATTAATCTATGGTAGTGCCCGCGATCATATCCTGGAGGCTGAATGCTTACTGGCTGATGGCTCTGAGGTCGTTTTTAAAGCATTGACAACGGAAGAATTTGAAGCGAAGTGCCAGGGGGATTCGAATAGTCTGGAAACGAAAATCTATCAGAACCTGAAGGAAATACTTTCTGATTCGACCAACCAGAAACAGATCCGCAAGGAATTTCCTGATCCGAAAGTCAAACGACGCAACAATGGCTATGCGATCGATATTTTGCTCGAAACCGATCCATTCACTGGAAATGGCGAAAAGATTAACGTTTGCAAATTGTTGGCCGGCAGCGAAGGAACGCTGGCTTTTTCGATCAAGTTAAAATTGAACCTGATCCCGCTCCCACCCAAACACAAAGGAATGGTTTGTGCCCATTTCAACAGCATGGAGGAAGCCTTTCAGGGGAATCTGATTGCATTGAAACACAAACCCGGCGCCATTGAATTGATGGACGACATCATTATGAATTGCACCAAGGAAAACATTGAGCAGCGCAAAAACCGTTTCTTCATCCAGGGCGATCCAAAGGCTATGTTGATGATTGAATTTGCCCGGGAATCAGAAGAGGAAATTCTGGCGATTGCCAAAAACTTAGAGGCTGACTTTAAAAAGGCCGGTGTTGGCTATCATTTTCCGCTGGTTCAGGATGAAGCCAATATCAAGAAAGTGTGGGCACTTCGCACAGCCGGATTGGGTTTATTGTCCAATATTCCCGGTGATAAACTAAGTACTACTGTCATTGAAGATACTGCTGTTGCTCCGGAATATCTAGCTGATTACATGGCCGAATTCGACAAAGTGCTTGAAAAATATGGTCTGAATTGTGTAAAATATGCACACATAGCTACTGGCGAAATCCACCTGCGCCCACTGCTCAATTTAAAAGATGAAGCCGATGTTGAGTTGTATCACACCATTGCCACCGAAGTCGCCAAATTGGTCAAAAAGTACCGGGGCTCGTTGAGTGGCGAGCATGGGGACGGTCGTCTGCGTGGTGAGTTCATCCCATTTATGTTGGGCGATCACAATTACCAGCTCATCAAAAAATTGAAGAAAACCTGGGACCCGGAAAATATTCTGAACCCGGGAAAAATCGTCGACACCCCTCCCATCACCGAAAACCTGCGCTACCTGGTTGGACAAACTCGGCAATTTGAGACGACCCTGGATTTTTCAGACCAGAAAGGTTACCTACGAGCTATCGAAAAATGTAACGGAACCGGTGATTGCCGCAAAAGTGTGCTCATTGGCGGAACCATGTGCCCCACCTACATGGCCACCAAAGACGAAGATAAAACCACGCGTGGCCGGGCCAATGTGTTACGGGAATTCCTGACACGATCACCCAAGGACAATCCATTCGATCACGAA
>DATFMO010000065.1:0-5770 GCA_035266925.1 Sunxiuqinia sp.
CATTTTTCCAGCTTCCAAACCACAATACGATCAGATGAAGATTATTTTTCCGGGCCGACTGGATCAGACCATCCATGAGCGAAAAATCAAATTGTCCTTCTTCGGGCTCCAACAAATCCCAGGAGACAGGTGCCAGCACCGTGTTTAAACCTGCTTCGGACAAACGTGGCATCACACTGTCCAAATAAGCCACGTTGGACGAACTGGAATTATGCAACTCCCCGCCCAAGATCAGGAATGGTTTGTCCCTGACCATCAAGTGCGTGGCGTGCCCGACTTGCTCCAGATGAGGAATGGAAACAACCTCTGATCCTGCCTGTGTTCGTTCTGGAGTTGCTTTCTGGTTTTCGTTCGCACAGGATACCAGAAAAATCAATATTCCCCATAACCACAGGTTCAATTTAGGCAGAAGATATCGCGTCATTTTAGTTGGTTTTCAGTTGCAACGAACTGTCATTGATCCCCAAATCATGCGTCTGGATCAACTTGATGATTTCGGCGCCTGCCAACATCACCGGGCCATAGCCATGTGCCGCAAATACGTTGATTGGACGATAATAGTAGAAAGCCGGATCGAAGCCCATCCCTGTTCCAACGCAGGTTCCTTCGACCTGTCCTTTTGCATTGACTTTTGTTGCGACTGCATTCCAGCCCAGAATGGCAACAGGCGTAAAAGCTAGAGGATCAATCAACCCATCGTTAATGGCTTTGGCAGTGGCGTAAGTGTAAATGGCTGTTGCCGAAGTCTCCAGATAAGTATCGTTCCGGTCAAGCAACTGGTGCCAGAAACCTGTTCCATCCTGATATTTTGCCAGACCTTCCATGTGTGCTCTCAATTGATTGAGCACCGCCTGGTATCCCGGATGGGTTTTTGGCAAAACGTCCAGCAATTCCACCATCGCCATCACAGCCCAACCGTTGGCCCGCCCCCAATGATACTGTGGATGCACTTCCATTCCCTGCACCCAGCCATGCATGTACAAGCCTTTTTCTGCATTGAACATGCGTTTGGAGAATTGCAACACCTGTTTCACGGCATCGTCATAATACTGATTGTCGCCCGTTAGCTTGCCCATTTGAGCCAAGGCCGGAACGCTCATAAACAAATCATCTAGCCACAAAGTGTTGGGCTGCGGACGGTTCCGAGCCAGTGTTCCATCGGTTAAACGAAACTGCTCGTTGTGAATGTAGTCGATAAAGTTATCAATCACCGGGCGCAAAGCTTCTGTATCATTGCCTTCCCGGCTGGTTTTGATCATGGCCGCACACATGGCACCGGCATCATCCAAAGCATGCGGGTGCAAAACCGAATGAACGATCGAGCTTCGATCCACATCCATATCCGGATGATTTCGGTAAAAATCAGCCAAATCAGCAATTAATTTCAGGCGTTTGGCTGTGTATTCGGCATATTTTTGATCGCCCGTTACTTCACTGGCCAGCAACATGCCCGCATACGTGACGCCCCACTCGTAGCTGATCAAACGAAAATCACCCGGCGCAAAAGCTGCATCTTTATTGAGTTTGGAAAAATCAGAGATTACCTGTTTGCTAGTTTTATCAATCACCTTGGCCGGGGTCACCTGATCAAGGTAGTTGTAAACTTTGTTCAACACTGCTTTTACACTGTCGATTGCCGGTGCACCGTAATGAACCGGGTAGTCAGGCTGCAATAAATGCAAAGGCGTTGTTGCATCGGTTGCTCTTTGATTTTGCGCCTGCCCATTCGTATTGAAAAAGAGCGCAATCACGACAAAAGATGCACTTAAAATTTTACTGGTTGTTTTCATTATTTCTCGTTTAGGTATTTTGTTAGAATAAACTTATACAATAGCGACTCTCCCATAGAGAAACGTCGTCCTGAATTTGTTTCAGGATCTCTTCCATAATGAGACCCTGAAACAAATTCAGGGTGACTTGGGCATGGGGGCGGGCACCACTACCGCCTGATCCCGATCAGGATGGGCGGCTTTGCCCTTGAATCCTTCAATTTTCAGATCGGTCACATTTTCTGCTTTTATAGCATTGGTGAAATAATCCGGGATATTGTCGCCCCAACTGATACTGCAATCTTTTAAAACCACCTGATCAGCATAGCGAACATAAATGCCGGGATTGTCATGCGGCTCGATACCTTCGTAAACTTTGGTTGGCCGATTATCAAATAGATTTCCCGGATAATTTGTCCACCGATCCAGCGTAACATTCACATTTTCAAAATGAATATTGCTGATCCGGCTTTCCTTGGTGCCATTGATCCGCACGCTGTTCTCCGCCGTTCCCGTCACGTTCTCCACCAGAATATCATGAATGGTTCCGATTTCCGTGTCCGATGTTCGTGGAATGGCCGTGAACGAAATGGCTTCTCCCCTTCCCCACCAAGGCGCAGAGTGATATTGCGACCGAAATGTGATATCCCGAAAAACAACATTATAAACACTGCCTTCATCCCGGAGCTGGATCGTCAGCCCGCGGCAACTGGTTTTAATTTGGCAGCGTTCAAACACCACATTAAAAATATCTTGTGTTGTTTCGGTGCCGATCTTCACACCCGAATCCTGTGTTTCCAGTATGCAATCGTGCACATGGATATTGGCCGACGGGCCGTAATCTTCTGTCTGCCGGGTCGCCTTCACCACAATGGCATCGTCGCCGCAGCTAATTTCGCAATTCCTTATCTCTACATTCCGGCAATGATCCGGATCAATCCCGTCGCAGTTGGGCACATCCAGATTGTTGTGAATCTTGATGCTGTCCACCAATACGTTCTCACAGCCCAGCATATGCAGGCTCCAGAGGGGTGCTTTTTCTATGGTTATATTCCGCACCTTCAAATCAAAGCAATTCGTCAGAATAAATAATTTGGGGCGCCAATCCTTTGGAATCCACCATTCGTTGGGCTTATCGTAATGCGACATAAATTCCAACGCCCGCCCGTTGATGCTGCCAGTTCCGGAAATAGTCAGCTCATTTGCCCCGTTGGCAATAATAGCTGCCTCCCCGGTGTAATCTTCCCGGTTGGTGCTGACCAGCAACTCAGCATCGCCCTGCAGGTGAAAATCGATGCCACTTTTAAGCTCCAGCGTTCCAATCAAATAGTGGCGACCTCCGGGAGCCAAAACTTGCGCCCCATTGCCGATTTTCGCAGCGTCATCAATAGCCTTTTGAATGGCTTCGGTATCCAGTGTTTTCCCATCGCCAACAGCGCCATATTGCATTACGTTAATAACAGAAATAACTGGTTGTTTTTCCAGCCCAAACGAAAATATTGGAGCAAGTAGAAGGAAAGTGAACAAGAAGACCATTGGATGTCTGATAAGACCGGTTCTTTGTCCATTTAATAATTTCATCAAATACTTTCTCATTTATAATTCAATTTAATATGAAGATAATTTAAGCATCATAATGTGGTCTATTTCAATCGATAAACCTTAAAATCATTCACTTCCTGATGCGACTTTACCGTTCGGAAACCAAAATAGCCTTCCGTTAAAGGCTGATCATCTGTAAATGAAAAATATTGCTCCCCATCCACAAAAACTTTAGTTATTCCATTGTGAACAACCAATTGGATTAGATAAACTTTGTTGGGCTTCAACAGATGATGTTCATCCTGCAAATCAAACAGCAGTGTGCGTTCCCCATCACCCAGATATTTTCGAAAACGAGTGGTGCTGTTGGTGTTTCCTCCAATTCCGGCATAATACATTCGCAAGGAATCATATTCCCGAAAGGTTCCGCTTCGCGTAAAAACGTTGTCTTGCTTGGGATCGGAGGCCATCCAGAACTGGTTCAGGTCTGAAAGCCGGTCGTTGTGGCCATTGTTCATGATCACTTTCCTGTGATACTCAATCAGGATATTTCCCGAAAGCTTTTTATTTAACCAAACGGTGGCTCCGTGATCAACATCTATGACTAATTTCCCCTTTTCAATGTCCACTTTTGAATAAGGTGAGTCAGGCGTTTCCACCACCCAATTCTCCATTCCATGGTTAAATTGATCTTGGTAAAGCAGGCTTCCTTTTTGATACTGTTCTACGGAACTCTGATCCTGAGCAACAACAGAACTTTGAGCTCCGCTTGCAAATAAAATAATGATCGCCAAAATGTAATTGGTTTGTCGCATAAAAAACTCATTTGTTGATGTTTTCATCTTCCGGTCGCAAAAAGGTATGTGCTTGAATTTACTGCCTCCACGACTGGGGATTACTTTGTGTCATCTTACCCGCAGTGACGTTCATACCTCACTTACCCCGGGCTATTTTTATTCAACCCTTTCAGGGTTCATTTATAAGCATTTGAAAATAGATCAAAAAACAATTATTTTCAATCGTCTTCCACTGTTTTATCTGTCATCACGCATCCATACGAATTTTCATTCACGATGAGTTACTCAAAAAATCCTTTCTATTTAATTCTCACGTCAACCTTTGCTGAAAGTTGTTTCACCAAGTCGACCACGTAGTTTCTAAAGTAATTTGGGTCTTTGAATCGTTCGTCGCTTATTTCCCAGCCTGCAGCAGCATAGTATGTTACCGGCTTGTCATTTTCAACTTTCAGTTTGACGAGGAATGAATTGGTCAATTGCCCCTCTTTTGGCGCTTCCGTATAGCCTTCGTATAGATCTATTGGCACGATGAGTGCCAATCCCAACCACCATTGGCGGTCATAGGTCTGCATATCATGCGTGAGCAATACCTCCCATTGGTCGTTTACCGGAATCTCTTCCAGCGGATTTTGATCGTTGATATTAACCAAGCCAATGACCAGCGTTTCATCGCCTTTTAAACCGGAAAATTTTACGGTGTTTTGATACGCATACATGCCCGGCCAAATACTTGTCGTTTCATCAACATTGTAGCTGCGTCTGTCCGGGTGCCAGTTTGTGTAATGATAACTCAAGACCGATTTTACAGGCCCTTCAGCCATTATTTGGAAGGTGGTCATTTCTACATTGTTGACGGAATCATCAACGGTCACGCCCAAGCGCATCAATTGATTTCCGGCCATCAACGCATAGCCGCCAATTCCAATTGAATTTCCAACAGCCAGGATATCACGGCCCCAATCAGCCATCACATGGTAGGTATCTTCAACTGCACCATTCGCATTAATTCCGACAGTCTCGGGTGACATAAATGAAGCGGTCTTTCCGAACAAATCTTTGGCATTGCGGCCATCAAAATAATCACGGAAGCCAACTTTGTCGTTTTCCCACGAAGGGCCATCTGTTTGATATGGTTGATAACCGAGACTCTTAGGAAGATCTTTTGCATACAATGTATCACTAATAGCTGGTTTCACTGGCGTATCAGCCGAACTTCGTTTGCCAAACCGGGCACTGGTGCGAACCACATACTTGGGTTCTTCATTGACCCAACGCAAGGAATAGCTTTCTGTCGCATTGGCCGGCAAATTGACCACAAAAAACAGCTCATCCCATTGCTTGTCGCCATCCAGATCATCCAGTTGGGACGCGATGGTGTCTCCATTTGATGAAATAATCAACGGGTATGAAACTGTTTCCGGCAAATTGGTGAGTTTCGTGCGATCGATTGAAATGGCCTTGTCTGTCAAATCAATCGAAGAAGTGTTGCTCAGCGAGATCTCGGCTTTTTGGGGTTTCATGCGGCACTCGCTGAAAAGAAGTGTCAACAGAAGAGCGCCGAAGAAAGTAAATAAAGGGTATCGTTTCATTTTATTTTGAATTTATTGGTTCGTTTTAATCAGTAACTAATTTAAAAAGAATTATCCGCTCTACACTTTTTCA
>DATFMO010000066.1:0-2795 GCA_035266925.1 Sunxiuqinia sp.
CTTTTTTTAATTCTTTCAGTTCCATTCCCCTTGGTTCATCGATTCATATACTGCTTCAACTTCTTCTTGATCCGGTTCATTTTTACGCGCACATAATTTTGAGTAATCCCCGTGATCTCTGCAATTTCTTCGTACTTCTTATTCTCAAGATAGAGCAGAATGATGGATTTTTCAATTCCACTCAAATTCGCAATTGCCTTGTGCAACAGCTTAATCTGCTCTTCTGTTTCGTGATCATAATCCTCCACAGCCAGCTGGAAATTTTCAATTCCCAAGCCACTTTGGTCCGGTTGTCGTTTTGTTTTCTTAAAACTTGTAATGGCTGTATTCAAGGCTACCCGGTACATCCAGGTGGAGAATTTGGATTCTTTCCGAAAAGAAGGAAACGACTTCCACAATTGCGCCAAAATTTCCTGGAACAAGTCGCGACGGTCCTCCTCCGAATCACAATAAATGGAACATACCTTGTGTATTATTCCCTGATTCTGTGATATGATCTGAACGAATTCCTTCTCCAAAGCGAAAGTATTAGTCTGAACTTTTAGAAAATTATTACATCAGTTCATTTTCAGAAATCCAACTTCTTTTTCTGTGAGGAAACGCCACTTGCCACGTGGCAGATTTTTTTTGGTTAATCCCGCAAAAATGACCCGGTCCAACTTGGCCACTTTGTAGCCTAGATGTGCGAATATACGTCGCACAATCCGATTTTTCCCGGAGTGAATTTCGATCCCTACCTGGGATTTATCCTGCTCATCCACAAAGCTGATCTCATCGGCAGCAATGGGACCATCCTCCAGCTCCAGGCCGTTCTTCACTTGTTCCAAATCACTCGCAGTAAATTCTTTATCCAGAAAAACGTGGTAAACTTTCTTTTTCTCGTAGCTTGGATGTGTCAGTTTTTTGGTCAGCTCACCATCATTGGTAAACAACAGCAGGCCCGTGGTATCTTTATCCAGACGACCAACCGGGTAAATCCGCTCTTCGCAGGCCTTTTGTACCAAGGTGATCACCTTCTTCTTCGCGTGCGGATCATCCATGGTGGTGACAAACCCTTTGGGCTTGTTTAACAGCACGTACACTTTACGCTCAGCACTGATCGTCTTGCCTTTATAAATCACCTCATCTTTCAATGTGACTTTCAGTCCGAGACTGGTCTCCACCTTTCCGTTCACCTTGATCTCGCCTTTCTCAATCAGCTGATCAGCCTCACGACGGGAACAGATCCCAGCATTGGCGATAAACTTATTTAAACGAATCTCACGATCCGATTTTTTAATCACCGTAACTTTATTCGACGGTGGAGCCGGGTCTTCGCGATGGCTCTTTACACTCCCTGATTGCCTGTCATTTGCAGGCTTGAATTTCTTTGTCATAACTTAATTTCAACGCTTCAAAGTTCGGAAAAATAATAGGATTAAAAACAGGAATGAGATTTTCTGACTGGATCAAACGAATTTAATGGATAAAAATAATCACGAATACAGGATTTAAAGCTATTTTCATTCCACTCAACGCCTTCCAAATAGAAATGTCATTTTGAACTTGTTTCAGCACCTCCATCATCATGAGCCCCTGAAACAAGTTCAGGGTGACCTGACTCAGAAGGTTGGGTTTTACAAGAAACAATTGGGCAACTCCTGCATTCGTGGCTAAAAATACCAATTTTGTGAAGTAAATTCGATTACTTATTTAACTCTGCAAAATACTTGTAAAAGAGCGGAATGGTCTGAATGCCTTTGAAAAACTGTTCCAACGGGAAACTTTCGTTGGGTGAATGAATGGCGTCTGAGTCCAGCCCAAAGCCCATCAAAATAGTTTTGATGCCCAGCACCTGCTCAAAAGTTGAAATAATAGGAATGGAACCGCCGCTTCGCACTGGAATTGGTCGACGACCAAACACTCCTTCGCAAGCTTTTTCAGCGGCCTGATATGCAGGCACGTCGATCGGACAAACATATGCCTGTCCACCATGCAAAGGCGTCACGTTCACTTTTACAGAATTTGGCGCGATGCGTTCGAAATGTTCTTTAAACAGCTTCGCTATTTTTTCATGATTCTGATTCGGGACCAACCGACTACTGATTTTTGCATAAGCTTTGGATGGCAATACCGTTTTGGCTCCTTCGCCGGTGTAGCCACCCCAAATACCACACACATCAAATGATGGCCGAATACCGGTCCGTTCGTTTGTTGTAAAACCGATCTCTCCACTCACTTTGTCAATGCCAATGGCTTCTTTATATTCTTTCAGATCGAACGGAACCTTAGCCAACAATGCACGTTCTTCGGAGCTCACTTCCAACACATCGTCGTAAAACCCCGGGATGGTGATGTGTCCATCATCATCAGTCATTTTGACAATCATCCTTGCCAGCACATTGATGGGATTTGCCACCGCACCACCATACGATCCTGAATGAAGGTCGCGATTTGGTCCGGTAACTTCCACTTGCCAGTATGCCAAACCGCGCAAACCAGTTGTGATCGTTGGTGTATCTGGACGGATCATAGTGGTGTCAGACACCAAAATGACATCGGCTTTCAACATTTCCTTACGTTCCTCACACCATTTCCCCAAGTTGGGTGAACCAATTTCCTCTTCGCCTTCAATCATAAATTTGACGTTGCACGGCAAGGTGTTGGTCTGCACCATCAACTCGAACGCTTTGGCATGCATCATGCTCTGTCCTTTGTCGTCATCAGCGCCACGTGCATAGATCTTTCCATCACGAATTTCTGGTTCAAAAGGCTGCGATTTCCATAATTCGAGCGGCTCAACCGGCATCACATCC
>DATFMO010000067.1:0-2306 GCA_035266925.1 Sunxiuqinia sp.
GATTATGATTATTACTGGTGTGTTGAAGACGACGTGCGTTTCAGCGGTGACTGGCGAGTGCTATTTAAAGCGTTTGAATCGATCGACAGCGATTTTATCAGTTCTTATATCCGTACGTCAAACCAAGAGCCACATTGGCCCTGGTGGCATGCGCTGGCAAACCCCTATCAAGTAATTGATTTTAAAGATCGTGTCAAGTCTTTCAACCCGATCTACCGAATATCAAAAGCAGCACTCTCTTTTATTCACGATGCCCTGCTTTCAGGCTGGTGCGGGCACCACGAGATACTCTTCCCTACCCTGCTATTTGAAGCTGGTTTTGATGTGGCAGATTTTGGGGGAACGGGGAAATTTGTACGAAAGGGTTTTGAAAATAAGTTTTATTTCGAGCAGATATCCAAGGGTTCAACAACGGGGACATTTCGCTGGAGGCCGGTGTTCACCAAGTTTGTTCTGAAAAAAACAAACTATATCATCCAGTCAAAGAAACTTCGCCCGATCCATTAAATAATGGCTCTCATCTAGCTTTGTCAAAGCAAGAAATTTCTGAAAAACATACAACCAAAATTGAATTCCCCGAAACTATCAATAGAGACCTGGTTCGGTGGTGCGTCATATCCGCAGTGGGAAAAGAAAGCCTGCACCGGGAATGGCTCCATAAGAAGGCGCTGTTTGACCTACATCTAATTGTTTACGATGATTCCTATGAAATATATAAAGATGATTCAACATTCATTACGCAATCAAAGGGGCAGAAATTTAAACTGATCTATGAATATCTAACACAACATCCTGACTTATTCGACCAATATGACTATTTCTACTGTCCGGATGATGATATTTTGATTAATCATGATCAAATCCATCGATTATTTAACTGCATGTTCCATTATAAATTAGATATTGCACAGCCTGCCATCTTTAATTCCTTCTGGTCTTATCCTCACACCGCAAAGCATTCCAATTCAATTTTGCGTTATACCAATTTTGTTGAAATCATGCAACCTTGTTTTTCACGGGCAGCCATCCAAAAGGTACTATTTACCTTCAACGAAAATGAAAGTGGCTGGGGCATTGACTTTCATTGGGGAAAGCTAGTGAATTTCAGAAAGAAAAACATGGCCATTATCGATGATGTTATATCTGTTCACACTCGTCTCGTGCGTTCGAGCCATCAACAGGAATTAAACGAGTACTTACTCAAACATCAGCTCAACAGAAAAATCATCGAACTTCATAAAGATGACCATGGCATGTAAATATCATTATCTGGTCGTGGGGGCAGGCTTGTATGGTGCTGTTTTTGCGCATGAGCTTTCAAAACACGGAAAAAAGTGCTTGGTTTTAGATAAGCGAAACCACAAGGGGGGAAACATCTATTGTGAAAAAATTAATGGTATAAATGTACATAAATACGGGCCACATATCTTTCATACAAATAGTGAAAAAGTATGGAATTATGTGAATCAATTTGTGGAATTCAACCATTTTACCTATTCTCCAATGGCCAATTATAAAGGCGAGTTATACAACTTACCTTTTAATATGAATACATTTCACCAGCTTTGGGGCGTAAAAACGCCGGATGAAGCACGCAAAAAAATAAGCGAA
The DNA here is from genome assembly GCA_035266925.1 of Sunxiuqinia sp. Lineage (GTDB taxonomy): Bacteria > Bacteroidota > Bacteroidia > Bacteroidales > Prolixibacteraceae > Sunxiuqinia. The sequence goes on from DATFMO010000067.1 coordinate 1,612, forward strand.
GAACGTGCCGCATTTTGTCACATTACAAATCCAAAAAATTTGGAAGAACAAACGTTAGTGCTCGGGGGAAAAGACATCTATGAGAAACTGGTAAAAGGTTATACAGAAAAACAATGGGGAAGACCAGCGACTGAAATACCAGCTTTTATTATAAAACGGATACCTTTTCGATTTACCTTTAATAACAATTATTTCACTCACCGATATCAGGGAATTCCTGTAGGCGGATATAATGTTTTAATTGAGAAACTGCTAGATAATATTGAGGTTAAAACGGGTGTTAATTTCTTTGACAGCCGTACCCACTGGGAAGGATTAGCAGAAACAATTCTGTTTACCGGGCCGATTGATGAATTCTTTGATTTCAAATTTGGAAGATTGGAATACCGTAGCCTTCATTTCGAAACAGAAGAACTTGAAATTGAAAACTACCAAGGTGTTGCAGGTATGAACTATACCGATAAGGAGACCCCTTTTACAAGAATTGTAGAACACAAACATTTTGAGTTTGGAACTCAACCGACTACGATTATCACCAGGGAATACCCTCATGAATTCTCAAAAGATAAGGAGCCTTACTATCCGATCAATGATGTTGCAAATAATCAAAAATTCAAGAAGTATCAGGAACTGTCCAACGCACAGCGTAAACATATTTTTGGGGGCCGATTGGGAGGTTACTGTTATGCCAACAT
>DATFMO010000068.1:0-2186 GCA_035266925.1 Sunxiuqinia sp.
TAACAGGCATGCTCAACCCAGATAATGTTTATGAGGAGAATGACTTCACCAGTAATTTTGAAATCCTGTTTGAGCAGACGCTGGGCATCTTCTTTTTTAATGGAAGTGATATTCAACCCACTCTTTACGGCGAAGAAAACAGGTATGCCGTTGTTGATGATCCCTACCGGCACCTGTTTGAAGTATCCTTGTTATTTCATTTGCTCGGGGGGCCTCAAAACCCTGAATTTAAACCCTATCTGGAAAAGAATCCCAAATATTTTGTGGTTGGCTTTGGCATGGGCATGGAAAGCATGAATGTAGCAACAGGCGGCACGTTGATCCAGGATATCCCGACCGAAATTTACGGCGTTGATGATCCGAATGCCATCGTACAATTGGACCGAGCCAAGCTGCACCGCAATTATTGGCAGGAGATTTTTGAAAACGACCAGATCATGCCGGTCAACTTTCATAAGCTGCGCCTGTCGAAAGATGGATTTTTTGAGAAGGATGTGAAATGGAAGGAAACAGTTTCGCCACCGGTATTGAGCGATCATCACCAGGCAATAGATAAACTGGCCGATTGCTGGGAAGTCACAGCCTGGTCGATGGATAAGAAGGTCATTGAAGGCATCCGGCACAAGAAATATCCGCATGTTTTTGGCGTTCAGTTTGAGCCCGAAGTCCCTGCCCTTTTTGAGCCCGGGAAAAAATACATCTTCTCCCCAGCTGATCAGCCACAAAGTTATTATGAGCGAACAGGTGAAGAGGGTGTGCGGTTCCTGAAAAAATTTTGGCGGCTGATTTCCAAATCAATTCAATAAATCCAGAACTGTCCATTCATTTATTAAATAACCTGAGTTCGGGCGGGCGAATTAGTGTCGTACCTTTATGCATAGGGGCGCGAAGAAAACAGTTGAAAGCTATTGAAGACTATAGAAAACAATTGTATTCGACGGTATCCAATTGTCTTCCATTGTTTTCAAAACGTTCGATTTCAGCTAACAAACTGAAACATTGGGCCTCTCATTTAAAGCTTATCCCGATCACACTTCAAATTCTTGAATCCGTTTCAAACTTCATATTCTGTTCATCCTGAAGACTCATTTTATTCTCCAAAAAATTCTATTTTTGCAGCTCAAATTTGAATTATGGGTTTTAAAGAAGAAATCAAACGCAGACGAACTTTTGGAATTGTGAGTCACCCGGATGCCGGGAAAACAACCTTGACGGAGAAACTTTTATTGTTTGGTGGTGCCATTCGAGTAGCCGGAGCCGTAAAAAGCAATAAAATCAAGAAAGGAGCAACTTCCGATTTCATGGAAATTGAGCGTCAGCGTGGTATTTCCGTTGCCACCTCGGTGATGGGCTTCGAGTATAACGACTACAAAATCAACATTCTTGATACGCCGGGTCACCAGGATTTTCAGGAAGATACGTTCCGCACACTGACAGCTGTTGACAGCGTGATCATTGTAATTGATGCGGCCAAAGGGGTTGAGCCACAAACCGAAAAGCTGATGAATGTATGCCGGATGCGTAAAACACCGGTCATTGTGTTTGTCAACAAATTGGACCGTCCATCACAGGACTCATTCGATTTGCTGGATGAAATTGAGAACCAGCTGAAAATACAAACCATTCCATTGAGTTGGCCGATCAACAGTGGCCCCGATTTTAAAGGCGTTTATAATATTTTCAATCGTAGTCTGAACCTCTTCAACGCCAATGTGCAGGAAATTGAAGAAGGTATTTCGTTTGAAGACATTAGCAAGCCAGAACTGGAAGAATATCTTGGCGAGGATGCCGATGTGCTACGTGAAGAACTTGAATTAGTGGAAGGTGTTTACCCTGAATTTGATCACGAAGAATACCTGAAGGGTAATCTGGCTCCCGTCTTTTTTGGTAGTGCCTTGTATAATTTTGGTGTTCAGGAGTTGCTTGACACCTTTGTCAAAATTGCTCCAACGCCCAAGCCAAGCACCACTGAAGAGCGTATCATCCAGCCAGACGAAAATAATTTCACCGGATTCATCTTTAAAATTCATGCCAACATCGATCCAAATCACCGCAGCCGGATTGCATTTGTAAAAATCTGCTCAGGCAAATTTGAACGTAACAAAGTATACAAACACGTTCGAAGGGGCAAAAACTTGCGCATTTCCAGTCCTACTGCCTTTATGGCTTCTCAAAAAGAAATCGTG
>DATFMO010000069.1:0-3306 GCA_035266925.1 Sunxiuqinia sp.
ATGAGTCGATGAATTTAAATAGAGTGTTCCCGTATTTTTCAGCGCCCGGTTGAGCGAATCAACGTCTTTCAAATCGCCTTCCACCAACTTGACTTCCGCAGGCAGCGTTTCGTTTGCTTTTTCAACGTTTCGTACAATTGCTGTTACTTCTATTCCTTGTTGAATCAACCGGTGAATCATCGGGATGCCCAATTTCCCGGTCGCTCCAATAACTGATAATTGTTTTGACATGTTAAAATTTGCTTTTGAACTCCGTTAACTGGTTCCTCAAACCAATTACGGAATGATGATCAGTAAGTTGGCGGATGTTTATTTTCCTTATTTGACTACCTGATAGCCTCTCTTTTCGATGGCTGCTGCAATTTGTTGGGCGTCAGTCTTTGCAGGGTCGAAAACCACACGTGCGGTTGAATCTTCATGATTGGCTTCAACCAAGCTGATTCCATCCAACTGATTGACTCCTTTTTGGATTGATTTTTCACAGTCGTCGCAAGTCATACCTTCAACGTGGTACACGATCTCGGTGGTCGCAACAGGTTGGGCTTCTGTTGTTGATTCGGTTTTTTTATTTGTTGACTGACTGCACGAAAAGGAGATGGCGGCCAGTAATACCAATAGGAAACTAATTTTTTTCATGACAAGTTAATTTGATGGTTTTTAATCAATTTTTAAATATCGATTACTTTCAATTTTGTCATTGATTCACACAAAACTACGAATCAAATATTTCAGTAACTAATTGGAAAGAACCGACTTATTCGTGTAACGAGAACAAAGTGGCTTTGTTCATTATCGGTGAAATAAACTGTCAACGATTAATGCAATCATCATAAATAAATACAAAAAATTTAGCTTGAAGAATGTGGCACGTGCCGGAAGATTCTTCTTCACAAATAATTGTATGGAAGTTGAAAACAGCAAATAGAAAATATAAAATAACAGGATGAATATCGCCGTTTGACCAATCATTACTTTCAAGGCAATAATGAGGGCAGAAGCAATCGTTGTTAAAATCCAGGTATAACTCAAACGTTTGATTTGGTTATCGGAAAAGATATCGTGCAGGCTCGGGTAATTGACCAGTTTGTATTCCTTACCGAACATCAGCAACAACAACCAAAAGTGCGGGATTTGGCCAATGAAGAAGAAAAGCGCGACCAAAAAAATCGTGTTATTTGTCAGATCGCCACCGGCAGCCAGCCAACCAATGTATGGCGGTAAAGCGCCCACCAATGAGCCGGGAACAACAGCAAAAGCAGTATATTTTTTTAAGGGGGTGTAAAATCCGTTGTAGGATACGAGGGTGACGACACTGGCCCAAAAACCAATTGCCGGGAAATGTGCCAGCAATACCAAGCCGCCGGATAGGAAATACAAGACCGCAGTGATGATGGCAAAAGTAGGCGTGATTTTTCCTGAGGGAATTGGCCGCTTTTGTGTGCGTGGCATGATGGCATCAATCCGGTGCTCTTGCCAGTGATTGATGGCACTCGAGCTGCACGACATTAAAAATACACCCAAGGACAGGTAAAGACCATCGGTGCCAATTGTGCCTGTTTTTAATGCAAAGCCTGTGAGGGCGGATAAAGCAATGGGCAAAGATATACGTGCTTTGCCCAATTGAAGAATAACTTTAATATAGTCGCGAATGCTTAATTTCGTCATTTCAATGATTTCAGATACTCAATAATTTTTCCGACGTCCTCATCGGACAACTGGCTCTGGTAGGAGACCATCAGTCCTTTGGGGAATCCGTCGACAACGTCAGCGCTGGGTTCATAGATAGATCGTTTGATGTATTCATCATCAACCTTGATTGTTCGTGTTTCACCACCCGTTTTCACCGTCACATCATGACCGTAGATTCCTTTGAACGAAGGACCAACCAATCGTGCTCCATCAATGGTGTGACAAGCAAAACAGCCTACGTTTTTCATGATGCGATGCCCTTCCTGTGCCGGTGAAACAACAGCAGCACTCGCCGCTTTTTTTGTCGTGTCGGTATACCAGGTTTTAAATTGATCTTCCGGCATAACTTTCACAATGTTGTTCATGTATGAGTGGTTCAACCCACAATATTCAGCACAAAACAGATCGTATTCTCCTTCGCGTTCCGGAATAAACCACATGAACTTTTTATTCCCCGGAACCACATCTTCTTTCACTCTGAATGCCGGAATGTACAAGCTGTGAATCACATCAAACGAAACCAGGTTTAGCTTGACTGATTTGTTCATCGGAACAAAAAGCGTGTCGGTCCTTCGCCCGTTTTCGTATAAAAATGTAAAGTTCCACATTCGCGCATTTACCGTGATGTCGAAACTGTCTTTGGGGGCTTTCTTCATTTGGATCCATCCAGCCCAGCCATAGTAGAACATCACCAACACCAAAATGGTTGGGATGACCGTCCAAATTATTTCGAGCGACAAGCTTCCTTTGATCTGTGTCGCTTTTGGGTTCCTTTTCTTATTGTAGCGATAAATGAAGTAGAGCATGGTGAATGTCAGCCCAATCAGAAAGATAAAATCAATGATCAGAATGATCTTGAATGACCGGTCAACTCCTGCTACAAAGTTTGATGCCTGCTCTGTTATCAGTAATAAGTTGTACATAGCTTTTTATCTGTAAGAATAATCTAAAAAGGTAATTAAAATGAGTGCCAGGAATACAACAACGACAAATCCGACCATAATTTTTATGTACGGTTTGTCAAATTTTAGGTGCATGAAAAAGGTGAGCACCAAAGCCGATTTCAGGGTCGAAAAGATCAACGCCCCGGCAACACTATAGCTTCCTAATTCGATTTGTGTAACCAGTACTGACAGTGATGTAAACAATATCAGCAGTAACAGGATGACAAAATAGGTACGATATGATATGATATGTTTTTCCTTTTCCATAGTTCAGGGTTTAAGCGATTAAGTAAAATAATGGGAACAGGAAGATCCAGATCAAATCAACCAGGTGCCAGTAGAGCCCTGCATTTTCAAGCAATGACGCCCGGTCTTTATGAACGCGTCCTTTCTGAACGCCGGCCAGCGCAAAACCGATGACAATCATTCCAACAATAATGTGTAAGGCGTGCAGTCCTGTCATGATAAAATACAATCCGAAAAACAGGATTTCACCCAAGCCCATATTTTCCTTCATGTATTCTGAACCAGGGAAAATGCCGTGTCCAAATTTAACTCCCCACTCAAAATATTTATTGATGAGGAAAATCAACGCTAGCATCAATGTTATTTCTAACAAGACAATAGCCAGGTTTTTCTGACCTTTTTGCAAAGCTGTGGTGGACATGGCGAT
>DATFMO010000070.1:0-4787 GCA_035266925.1 Sunxiuqinia sp.
GGCAAACCGAATGGGGTTTGACTACTACAGTGGTTTTGCTAGTGTGCAATCTGAAAATCAAAAGAGCGAATTTTTCGTTGGTGATTATCTCGTGCAGTTTGGGCAGGGATTGACTGCCTGGCAAGGCTTTTCATTGGCAAAATCAGCAGAAGTTGATCAAGTCGCCAAATTCAATCAAGGAATTCGAACCTATTCATCGACCGATGAAAATAACTTCATGCACGGTGTGGCTGCCAAACTTAGTTTGGGACGTTTGAAATGGTATCCATTTTTCTCCGTAAAAAAGTTTGATGCCAATCGAGATCAGCTTGATAGTACTACTGTTTTTACTTCTTTTCAATCATCGGGGCTCCATCGGACCACAAATGAGATGGACGATAAAAATTCCGTGGGGGTGACAACTTTTGGCTCATATTTAACCTTTTCTGCCGGTCAACTGACGCTTGGCCTATCTGGTATTCATTTTCAATACGGATTACCTTTAAAACGGAAGAATGCCGACTACAACCAATTTTTATTTGAAGGCAAGAAGCTTAACACAATAGGATTGGATTATCGGTATGGGATGGATCGCTATTACTTTTTTGGCGAAACAGCTTGGTCAAGCACCAATGGAATCGCTACCTTGAATGGTTTTCAGGCTAATCCGGTCGATCAGGTTGCTTTATCATTGGTCTACCGAAACATCAGCAAAAAATTTAATACACCGATTGGGAGTGCGTTCACTGAAGGGAGCAGAGTGAATGATGAGCAAGGATTTTATGTTGGTGCCCTGATTCATCCGGTTTCAAAAATAAGCATGCGCATGTATGCTGATTTCTTTCAACATAAATGGATCACTTATACCACTGCGGCACCTTCAGTTGGGCATGAATATTTTTTACAACTGGCGTATCGGCCCAATCGCCGTTTTAAAGGTTATGGCCGGTATTTCATGGAGCAAAAACCAGTTAAGTTTTCCGGTGATATCACAAAATTTAACCTGGATCAAGAGCGTCAAAAGTTACGTTTTCAACTAAATTGTAATTGGAGTGAACACTTTTTTACCAGGAGCAGGGTGGAGTGGTCGTGGTATCATCACGATCACTATTCCAACGGAATTTTAATTTTTCAGGATATTGGGTTAAAACAATTAAAATGGGATTCTAACTGGTGGTTTCGACTGGCGTGGTTTAACACGGATGATTATGATTCAAGGATTTACGCGTATGAAAATGATTTGCTCTACCAGTTTTCTGTACCGGCACTGTTTGGAACAGGAGTTCGGTTTTATGCAAATGCAAACGTTAAAATATGTGAAAATTTAGAACTGTGGATGAAAGCTTCAAGGAGCTGGTTTCATGGGGTCGACCATGTCGGGAGTGGGTATTCAGAGATCGATGGAAACCACCGAACAGAGGTTAAGTTACAGTTAAGATTTAAGTTTTAAACTGCATTTTATATCTTTGCCGGGCTAACTTATAGGATTGGAGTGAAAATGAACTATGATGATATCAGGCCTTACGAAGACCATGAAGTCAATCACTACATTAATTTGTTGCTGAAAGACGAGATTTTTCAGGAAGTTCTTCAATTTATTTTTCATGACGAGAAGAAAATGCAGGAAGCCAAAAAAATGCTTTCAGGCATTCAAACCGTCAATGAATTACAAATGACTTTCATGTTGTCGCTCGTTAAAGATTGGATTATTGACAAAACAACAAGCGGCATCACGTGGAGTGGATTGGATACACTCGATAAATCAAAAAGTTACCTTTTTATTTCCAATCATCGGGATATTATTCTTGATTCTGCGCTGTTAAATTATATCATTGTTGCGGCTGGGATGAACACCACAGAAGTCGCAATTGGCAATAATTTGCTGATTTACGATTGGATTGTTCATGCGGTAAAGCTGAACCGGGCATTTGTCGTTAGACGAAATTTGCCCGCACGTGAATTGCTGGCAGCATCCAAAAAATTATCGCAATACATTCGTGAAGCCATTATCAAACGTAACCGGTCGGTTTGGATCGCTCAGCGTGAAGGGCGAACAAAGGATGGAAACGATCAAACGCAACAAGCGCTGCTAAAAATGTTAAACCTGAGTAACAAAAAAGATTTTGTGGAAGGGTTTAAAGAGTTGCAGATTGTTCCTTTGTCTATTTCCTATGAGCGGGAGCCGTGCGGAATCTCAAAGGTAGAGGAGCTCTATAAACGGGAGAGCGAAGGGTTTGAAAAGACACAAAAGGATGATTTGAAAAGTATGGCTTTTGGTTTGACCCGGCCAAAGGGACGAGTTCATTTTTCTTTTGGGAAACCCGTAGATGCGCCACTCGCTGAATTTGCCAAAGCCGATAACATGAATGAAAGCATTCAACAGTTGGCGAATTACATCGATTTGCGGATTTATAAGAACTATAAACTTTGGCCAAACAATTACTTGGCTGCCGATTTGTTGACGGGGGGGAATAACCATTCGGATAAAGTTGAAAATGCCACCCGCGAAAAATTCACTGAGCTTTTGCATGATTTAGTGGAAACAATTGGCAATGGCGATCCCAAACGTCAACAGGAATTATTTCTTCAAATGTATGCAAATCCGTTAGTGAACGCTGAAAAGGAATAAGCAACATTATTTATTTTCAAGTAGATTTTTGAGGCGGGCGAGGTCGTTTTTAACAAGCTGAGCATCTCACTCGAATTGTTCGTTGGCCATGTTGGGATGATGAAACAACGTAAAGATCAATTCACAACCAGTTCCATTGGCCATGGCCCGTAAGGGATTGTGCATTGTTTCGCCAGTGGGCAGTGTTACCCAATGATCTACAATGCCAAAGTTATTTCTTGAAGCAAATTTCACTTCTACAGGTCCTGCAGGGGAGTCTGCGAGCCATTCATCTCCAACTAGTTGGATTGAACGACTAAGTCCGGCTGCCCACTGGGGCAAGTTGGCCGGGTTCAAGCAAACTTCATTTTTAAAAGTTGAAGTGGACTAACTACCCTGTAAGACTCATCGCCGGTAAAATTTGGAAGTAATGGGCAATTTGATGAACTTCGTATACAAAGTCACTCAACTAACATGAAACGCTCCAAAAAGAATTTTGTACACCAACCAGAGTACCCTGGAGGAAAGGAACAGTTTAAGAAATTCCTGAAAGAAAACCTGGTGTATCCAAAGAAAGCGTTGGAGAACCGGGTTGAGGGGACTGTTTATTTAGTTGCGGAAGTGAACGATCAAGGTGAAGTGCTACAGGTGAAAATTGAGAAGGGCATTGGTTTTGGTTGTGATGAGGAAGCCATTCGACTGGTGAAATCATTAAAATACGGGAAAGTGACGAATCGTGGCATTCGGTTAAAAACATGGCATAAACTCCGCATTAATTTCAAGCTGGCAGATCATCAATCCCCGGAATTATCACTTCAATATACACTGAAAGAGAAAAAGCAATCAGAACCGGAACAGCCTAAAGGGTTTCAATATACCGTTTCCCTGCCTCTAAAAAATAATTAACCATTTGTTTTTGCTATCCGTAGCTTTAATTGTTAAAACTTGCGCGAGACAGGATTCTGGCACTCAATTTGTGAATACTTATCTGGTTTAAAATGAGGGTATAATTATGAAACGTATTGCGCTATTAATTCTTTTATTTTTGGTCGCTTTTGGCAGCTCATTTGCTCAGGAAGATAAAAAGAAGGAAGATCAAATTCGGCAGTTGATTGAAAATGAAAAGTTTCAATTTTCAGCTCGCTCGGTAACACCAATGAGTGGTGGCACCATCAATTTAACGTCGGAATATGACTTGGTGGTTGACACTACACATGTTGAAGCCTGGCTTCCTTATTACGGGCGTGCCTACCAAACTGATTATGGAAGCACAGAGGGAGGTATCAAGTTTAAAGAGCGTGCTAAAGTGCTGGATGTTAAGAAAGATGACAAAAAGAAAACCTACGAAATTCGAATTGAGGTTGACACCGACAATGATTCTTATAAGATTTTTATTCGGGCTGGTTATACGGGGTATGCTTCCATGGATATTATTTCCACCCGACGGCAATCAGTCAGTTATTACGGAATAATTGAACCATTGAATGAATAAAAAGAAAGGCAGGAAATTTGATCCTGCCTTCTTTTTAATCTTATTTTTTTTGAAAGACTATTCTTCTTCAACAACAACTTGTTTTGAGGCACCCGGCAAAATCAGGTTCAGGAGTATTCCAACCACAGCTGCAAGGCCAATCCCGGCCAATGAAAAGTTACCCCAGGAAATTACTGCTCCACCAATACCAATGGTGAGAACCAATGAAACAATGACTTGATTTCGAATCTCGTTCATATCTGTTTTTGAATCAATCAAGGTTTTGATGCCTATAGATGCGATCAATCCGAAAAGTAATAGCATGATTCCGCCTAAAACTGCTTGAGGGATTGTTTTTAGGATACCACTAATTTTTCCAATCAATGAGAACACAACAGCTGTAATGGCAGATATTCGTAAGACAAACGGGTTGGTTACTTTGGTTAGAGCAATCGCTCCTGTTACTTCAGAATAAGTTGTATTGGGCACGCCACCAACCAGACCGGCCAAACCTGTGGCAATACCGTCACCCAACAAAGTGCGGTGTAAACCCGGTTCTTCAATGAAATTCTTTTCGGCCACACCGCCAATCGCGTACATGTCGCCAACATGTTCAATAATCGGAGCTACAGCTACTGGAACCATGTACAAAATGGCCCCCCAGCTGAAGTGAGGCATCGTAAATTCCGGTAGGCTAAACCAGGCAGCTTCTTTGATTGGTGTAAAATC
>DATFMO010000071.1:0-3086 GCA_035266925.1 Sunxiuqinia sp.
TTCCGCCTTTCAATACGCAAGCATTGCCTGATTTCAAACAAAGCGAAAACACATCAAAAGTGACGTTTGGGCGTGCTTCGTAAATAATACCGATGACGCCAAATGGAACCGAAACCTTTTTAATTTTCATCCCATTTGGGCGCACTGTTTCGCTTAAAACACGGCCCACCGGAGATGGCAACGAGGCAACATTACGAATATCAGCGGCAATTCCTTCAATGCGTTCCCGTGTTAATTTCAACCGGTCGAATTTTGGATCTGCCGGATCCATTCGCTGTAAATCTTTTTGGTTTTCAACTAAAATAGCATCGGTGTTTTCAACCGCTGAATTTGCAAGGTCATTCAGAATTGCATTGACCTTTTCCACGCTCAACAGGTTCAACGACCTGCTGGCTTTCAGTGTTAGTTCCAATTGTTTTTTCACCTCCATGGTTTTCTCCTGTTAATTAAAAAGAGTCCCCTTCCCTGGGGGAGGAAGGGGACAAACTCAGAATATTTTGATTTTGTTGAAGTCAACAAAAAGGGGGTAATATAGAAAAGGGTATAAATAATTATTCTGAGTCTATAGTTAAAAAAATTTAATCTTCACGTAAATACAAATAATCGTAATGGACAATTGGCTTTTGCTTTGGAGATTGCTGCTCCAGTTTCACCTTGTCAGCTGAAAACTGCGACTTTCCCCAGCCAACCAATTGACCTTTTTCATCAATAATTTTCACAATGTCTCCCCGCTTAAACATTCCACGCACTTCTAAAACACCAATGGGTAGCAAACTGTTTGCTTTCGGTGCAAATAAAGCTTCCTTTGCTCCCTGATTAATAACCAGTTCGCCCTTCGCAAAGCTGTCCGAATAAGCAATCCATTTTTTCACATTCGATGACGAATGTTTACCAGGCTTAAAATAGGTATGCTTCACATAGCGATCCCGGCTCAAAATGTCCGTTAGAATATGATCGTTAAAGCCATTGGCAATGTGAACAGCTATACTTTCTTTGGCCGCTTTGCGCGCAATATTACTCTTGGTGAGCATGCCACCACGTCCAAAACCGGATTTCTGTGTGGAAACGTTTTGCATCCACTCCCTGTCCTTCGGATCGATCAACTCAATGATTTTTGAATCCGACGATGATGGATCGCCATCATAGATTCCATCAATGTTACTCAGAATAATCAGTGCATCCGAGTTTTGCATTGTTGCAATCAGGCCTGACAATTCATCATTATCTGTAAACATCAGCTCACTGACCGAGATCGTATCGTTTTCGTTGACGATCGGCACCACCTTGTTTTCCAGCAAGGTTGTGAAGCAATTCTTCATGTTGAGGTAATGATTCCGGTCTGCAAAATTATCTTTCGTGGTCAACACCTGTGCGCAGGTAATTCCATGCTTATCGAAAAATTCAGCATATTGATTGATCATCTTCACCTGGCCAACTGCCGACCACAACTGCCGCGATGAAACAGTGTCGAGCTTTTTATGCAACTCCACATGATTCCTGCCTGCAGCCACAGCTCCTGACGAAACCAGAATCACTTCCACCCCATTTTCGTGAAGTTTGGCAATTTGATCCACCAAATGCTCAATGCGGGAGACATTCAATGTCCCATCAGACTTTGTTAGAACGTTACTACCTACCTTGACGGTAATTTTTTTATAAATAACATCCATATTACCCGGGTTCTAGTCTTTTCCAACTTTGTTGAAAGAAGCAATTAAACCTTGAATTACGGACGAACTAAATCCATTGTGTTCCATTTCGTTAATTCCGGTGATCGTGATACCACGCGGCGTAGTCACTTTGTCAATCTCACGTTCCGGATGATGGCCGGTATTCAACACCAGTTGAACGGCACCTTTCACGGTTTGAGCGGTGATAAACTGTGCCATTTCAGCGCCAAATCCCATCTCAACACCTCCCTGCATAGCAGCACGAACGTAGCGCAAAGCGAAAGCAGTTCCACACGATGCCAGCACAGTGGCAGCAGCCATCAACTCTTCATTGATAACGACTGTTTGTCCCAAATGATCAAACAGTTCCTTCACCGTATCCAGGTTTTCTTCTGTATTACCATTCCCGGAAATACAGGTCATTGATTCCTGGATTGAAATAGCGGTGTTCGGCATTACCCGGAAGATTTTAGCATCACTGCCGAGCAGTTCTTCCAGATCTTTGATACCCACGCCGGCAGCAATGGAGACGATCAACTGCTCAGGGTTCAACCCCGCCTTAATTTCGTTGATCACATTGGCCACATGATAAGGTTTGATCGCAAAAACTACCAGATCAGCTGATTTTACAGCTTCCAGGTTATTTTGAAACGTGTGAACACCTTTTTCTTCAAATTTCTCGAGTACAGATTTCCGGGGATCAGAAATGGAAATTGAATTGGCTTCAATGTACCCTGATTTTAGAAGACCATTCACAATGGCCCCTCCCATATTTCCTGCACCTATTATTGTAATCTTTCCTACTTTCATGTTGTCTATTTTAGTTTGAATGAATGAAAACTTCATCCAATACTTTAGCAAATTTCTCTAAAAAGTGATCGGCTTGTTCCTTGCTCAAGGTCAACGGTGGCAACAAACGAATCACATGCGCACCGGACACTCCCGTGAAAATTTTCTCTTCGAATAACAGCTTCTGACGAATCGGCTTTATTTCTTCTTCAAACTCAATTCCAATCATCAGGCCTTTTCCTCGCACTTCCTTCACTTGTTTGAAGGCTGAAAGTTTTTCAATCAAATAGTCACCAACTTTCGCTGAATTTTCCACCAGCTTTTCGTTGTCCATGATATCCAACACAGCGATTCCAGCTGCACAGGCCAGGTAGTTTCCACCAAATGTTGTTCCCAGCATTCCATACCAAGGCTTCAGTTCCGGGTTGATCAGCACGCCACCAATCGGGAACCCATTCCCCATTCCTTTGGCCACGCTGATGATATCAGGTTTCACTTGTGTATATTGAAATGCAAAGAACTTTCCGCTTCGTCCGTAGCCTGATTGAATTTCATCCAAAATCAACAAGCTGCCATGCTGGTGGCAAAGTATTTCCAGGTTTTCCAGAAACTCGGGATCCGGAATAT
>DATFMO010000072.1:0-7884 GCA_035266925.1 Sunxiuqinia sp.
CCGTAACTATTCGGTTTATTTCGATCTTTTCAACGAGAAGAAATGGAATCAATTCCAAGCCGAATACCGCGCCGAACAGGAGCAACAGAAGAAAATCGAGCGCATGACCGTTGATTTTTTCCAAATGGGCGAAATGCAGCCGGAACGCAACCACAATTTCAATAGCGAGAAATGTTGGGTGGATGAATTTAAGCACAAAAAATACAGGGAAGCAGACCGGGGCGGCTGGTTCTCTTTCAACATGGGCGTTCATGCCGGAGAGCCCATGGCACTGGCCATGGAATATTGGGGCGGGTTCCCGGGATCACGCACCTTCGATATTTTGGTCAATGATACTAAAATTGCCACCGAAAACAATTCGAATGTTCGACCGGGCGAATTCTTTCAGAAAGTGTACAAAATACCTGATCGATTAACGATCAATGGCGGAAAAATCAAGGTTAAACTTGTTCCGCACGATGGACACCGTGCCGGCCCTGTTTTCAGTGTCAGAACCTTGAAAAGATAATTCATTAAGCGCATCAATTCGTTTTTTTTTCATGATTAGAGGCTGTCCAAAAAGTCTGTTGCACGATTTTCACCAACTTTTTACCCTAAAATCCCTAAAGGGAAGTTGTTGAAAATCAGGCCCCCTTTAGGGACGGGGTGAAACTGATTTTCAAAATCTGTGATTAGCACCTTGTTTTTGGATGGCCTCTTTTCCATTTTATTTTTACTGATTTTAAATTAAATCACTCCCAGCTACTTAGCAAGTTAAAATAAACAAAAACACCTATCTTGTAGTCAACTAATTTCAACTCGTATGAAATTCAAAATCAAACATTACTCCAACCTTTACCACAACTTCGGCAAAGGTCTTTACGAATGCTGGATCAATTGATTTTCCTGACACCATGAACTTTGGTGCCACAATCTTCTTTTCTTCATTTTCGAATCATTTCATTTAAAAAATCATTCCCATGAATGGGGTTATCTTTGATATTAAGCGTTTTGCTGTTCACGACGGGCCGGGAATCCGAACAACTGTCTTTTTCAAGGGCTGTCCATTGAAATGTCAATGGTGCCACAATCCCGAAAGCATTGACAAAAACCCGGTCTGCATCTCCAAAACTGTTCAATTGAATGGTCGGAAATTTACCGAAGAAGAAACTATTGGCTACGAAATCAGCTCGGATCAATTAATGGACGAACTTCAAAAAGAACAGGTATTCATGGAAGAATCCGATGGCGGCGTGACTTTTTCGGGTGGTGAACCTTTGATGCAACACGATTTTCTGGTGGATATGTTGCAAAAATGCCAGTCCAATGGTTTCCATACAACTGTTGACACGACTTTGTTTGCCAGTTGGCCTGTCGTGCAAAAAATTGCTGAACACACGGACCTGTTCCTGGTCGACCTAAAACTGATGGACGACCAACAACACCAGCATTTCACAGGCGTTTCGAACCAAACCCTTTTGAAAAACATCCAGCAATTAACGGATATAGGGAGCAATGTCAAAGTAAGGATTCCGATGATCCCGGGCGTTGGCACAACTGATGAAAATGTGGCCCAAAGCATTGCCTTTTTAAAAACGCTGACGAACCCGCCGACCGGGGTTGACCTGCTGCCGTTTCACAATACGGCGAATGAAAAATACAAACGTTTTCACCTAGAAAACCCTTTCATGGAAGAACATTCCATGAAAAAAGAAGAACTCATTCGAATACAAAAACAATTCGAAGAATCCGGATTTACGGTTCAAATCGGAGGCTAAATGTGGAGAACTAGTCGCAGTGATCAGTCGCAGTTATCAGTAACCGAATTGCCAATGACTAATTTTTAATGACCAATAACAAATGACCAATTCTATGACACCACGAATACAACAATTAAGGGAACAAAGCCTGAATGCCATCAACAGGATTTCAGCAGAACGGGCACTTTTGATCACCGAATTTTATAAAAGTAACCAAACGCTGGGCGACTCCATCCCAGTGCAGCGCGCCAAGGCATTTCGCTATATCATGGAGAACAAATCCATCTGCATCAACGATGGTGAACTGATTGTGGGCGAACGCGGGCCAGCTCCCAAGGCTACCCCCACCTACCCCGAAATCACCGTCCACTCATTGCAAGATCTGGATATTTTAGACAACCGTGAAAAAGTCTGGTTCCGCGTTGATGCGGAAACCCGCGCTGCTTACGAAGACATCATCATCCCGTTTTGGAAAGGCCACTCCAACCGCGACCGCATCATGAACCGAATGAAACAACCTTGGTTGGATGCTTATGACGCTGGTATTTTCACCGAATTCATGGAGCAACGGGCGCCAGGCCACACGGTTGCCGGCAACAAGATTTACCGCAAAGGCATGCTCGACATTATTCTGGATATCAAGGAAAACCTCAACAAGCTTGATTTCCTGAATGATCCAAAAGCATACGAAAAACAGGAAGAACTGAAAGCCATGCAACTGGCTGCTGAAACAATCATCCTGTTTGGCAATCGTCATGCCGAGAAACTGCAAGAACTGGCGCTTGAAGAAATAGACCCGATCCGCAAATCGGAACTGGAAATCATGGCACAGGTTTGCCGGAACGTGCCGGCCAATGCACCACAAACCTTCCACGAAGCCCTGCAATATTACTGGTTTGTGCATCTGGGCGTGGTCACCGAACTCAACCCGTGGGATTCGTTCAACCCCGGTCGTTTGGATCAGCACTTGTACCCATTTTATCAAAAAGAAATGGCGGCAGGCACACTGACCAAAGAAAAGGCAACCGAATTGTTGCAATCGTTTTGGGTGAAGTTCAACAACCACCCTGCCCCACCCAAAGTTGGGGTGACTGCGCTGGAAAGCAATACCTACACCGATTTTGCCCTGATCAACCTCGGGGGTGTCAAACCCGATGGGTCAGATGCGGTGAACGAACTCTCCTACCTGATTCTGGATGTGATTGAAGAGATGCGCTTGCTCCAGCCCAGCTCAATGGTTCAACTCAGTAAAAAGAACCCTGAAAGTTTCATCCAACGCACCATTAAAATTGTGAAAACAGGATTTGGACAACCATCCATTTTCAATACCGATGCCATTATCCAAGAGCTGACCAATCAGGGTAAAAGTATCGTTGACGCCCGGAATGGAGGGGCCAGCGGTTGCGTAGAAAGTGGCGCATTCGGAACCGAAAGTTACCTGCTGACCGGTTATTTCAACTTGCCCAAAATACTGGAAGTCACCCTACATAATGGATTCGATCCGCGGACACAAAAACAAATCGGGCTCGAAACAGGCGATCCCCGTTCATTCAAAACAATGAATGACCTGATGCAGGCTTTCGGAAAACAGGTGCAACATTTCGTGAACATCAAAATTGAAGGAAGCAATATCATCGAAAAGACGTTTATGACCCACATTCCCACCCCATTCTTATCATTAATTATTGATGACTGTGTGGCAAACGGAACCGACTACATCAATGGTGGCGCACGTTACAACACCAACTACATTCAGGGCGTTGGTATGGGAACCGTCACTGACTCGCTGACCTCCCTCAAACAACACGTATTTGATGAAAAGACCTACAACATGGACAAGATGCTGAAGGCGCTGGAGTCTAATTTTGAAGGTGCTGAAAACTTGCACTACCAACTTGTTTACAAAACACCTAAATATGGGAATGACGATGACCGGGCAGATGAACAGCTTCGAGATGTTTTCGAAATTTACCACCAAGCCGTGAACGGACACAAAAGTCCACGGGGCGCCGACTACCGGATCAACCTGCTCCCCACGACCTGCCATGTTTATTTTGGTAGCGTAATGCAGGCCAGCCCAGATGGACGCATGGCCGGAACGCCCGTTTCTGAAGGGATTTCCCCGGTTCAGGGAGCCGACCGCAAAGGCCCGACTTCTGTGTTGAAATCAGCGGTAAAAATTGATCATTTGCGGACGGGCGGAACTTTGCTCAATCAAAAGTTTACCCCTGCGTTTTTCGAGGACGATAAGGCCATTGCCAAGGTATCCAGCCTGGTTCGAAGCTACTTCCGCATGGATGGGCACCACATCCAGTTTAATGTGGTGAATGCCGATACTTTACGCGACGCCCAAAAACACCCGGAGCATTACAAAGATTTAATCGTTCGGGTGGCCGGTTACAGTGACTATTTCAATGATCTGGGTGAAGATTTGCAAAACGAGATCATCAACCGGACAGAACACGAGGGAATTTAACCATCGAACGATAGAAGCTAAAGTCGCTTTCAACTTGTTCTTCATGCGGAAACGGCATCATCAAAACACCGCGACTGGAACGAGCCGGAGCTGGACATCGCATGCCTCTCGAAAGGGAAAGACAACGAGAAAGCGGAATCGGAAACCAATCCCACTGACGTAAATCCATTACCACCAAACGAAACCCAGTTTATTTGCTGTTGATAACTATCGCCACTGTCCATCGCATTTATTCTGTAAAGAATGGAAAATTGGTAGGCGAAAAATCGAGGTAGAATAGAGGTATATATGTACAAGTACATATACACTTATCGTTGAACTAAACCCCGCTTTGGCGGTGCAGCTTTAGTTCCTGCAAAAAATGCAAGACCGGCAGGATGAGTCCGGCCCCACTGAACAGTACAGCTTAAAATAAAATCGACAGGCGTTCATTGACAATGAAAAATGAAAACGAAAAGCAGGGTAAAAATGCAATGGGAGAATTATGCCCGGAAACAAACAAAAAACAAGGAGGATGACAACGAAATCCAGTCATAATAACTTACACAGGACCCAAGGTCACTTAAAAAGGGAAAATACAACATGACAGGCCCATAGCGGCGACGGGGTACAGTCCAATCGAGTAGACTGCCCCGCCAGTAAAGACTGACGGGGAGAGCCTCTCACCACCGTACGTACGGGTCTCGTATACGGCGGTTCATTAAGATATAGGGCAACTTTTCCGTAATAAGATAGCATGGCTTCATAGCCTCGTTTCCGCAAGCGTTCCAATGTAGTTAATGCCAAAGAATTTTTAGACAAGTTAGACCCAAAGACTAGAGAAAAAATTCTTTTCAATATTTGGAAATCTAAAGCAACTAACGATCCTGAATTGTTTAAAAAACTAGATGATCAAATCTGGGAATTCAGAACGAGATTTAAAAATAAGCAAATCAGACTTCTTGCATTTTGGGATAAAAGAGACAATCAAAATACTTTAGCTATTGCAACTAATGGATTCATCAAAAAGCCTCAGAAAACTCCAAAAAAAGAGATTGAAAAAGCTGAGAAACTTAGAAATGAATATTTCGACGAGTAAAAATAATTTATCATGAAAGAGCAGAAAATAAAAACATATTCTCTTGAAGAATTGACTGATGATTACATCGGTAAAAGAGGAACTGAAGAAAGAGAAAAATTTGAATTTGAATTGAAATTAGATATTCTTGGGGATATGATTAAAAAAGCTAGAAAAGAACAAAATCTTACTCAAGAACAACTTGGCCATTTGATTGGAGTTCAAAAAGCTCAAATTTCCAAAATTGAGAACAATACCAAAGATGTAAGATTCTCAACTGTTTTAAGGGTTTTTGAAGCATTAAAAGCTAAAGTTAAAATGACTATTGATTTTGACTCAGATTCCCACCTTGAAATTGCCTGAGAAAAAAGTCGAGTAGGTAAAGGGGAATCACACCCCTAAACCTCTCACAGAACAGTACGTGAACCTCTCAGTTCATACGGCTCTTATTATGCAGTCAACTTATACTAGACTAATTGATAGCCTAATACCCAATGATAAAAAAGGTTTGGATACGATTTATACACCCATCTCAACCATCGAACAGCCTTAACTTTGCTGCGGTTGAAACGTTTGTATTTATTCAGAACCCCCGCTCTTCAGAATATGTTAAAAGCTTGTAGCGGCTGGGTCTTCCCGACACCTCGGATTGCAAATCCGATCCAGCCACATTGCACAACATCAGCACAATTCCGGAAGAGCGGGTTTACACCTCCTTCCCATTAACTCGAACACCAGCCCGGTTTGATACGAATCAGTCTGAAATCCTTTTACCTACGTTGTGCTCAACGCCCCACCCTGACTGGGTGCAAGTCTAAGGAAGTTTGCTCCCCATTAATCAATTCACTGATTAGTTTTCCAGTAGCTGGCGCAAGAGTCACGCCCAACATGGCATGACCAGTCGCAAGATAAATATTATCGTGTCCGGGAACCCGCCCGATGTATGGCAAGCCGTCGAAAGAACAGGGTCGGTGGCCGCTCCATACCTTGAGACTTTCCGGATCAAAATCGGGTATTGATGGATAGTTTCGTTTTACGGAATTGACGATCTCATGGAAGCGCTTTTTCATCATACCATGGTCGAAATAGCCCAGTTCCATGGCTCCACCAAACCGGGTGACTGAATTAGGGAAAGGTGTAACCGCAATGCGGTCATCCACCAGCAATGCCGGATAGTTGATGCCAACTTTATTTTGAAGCTCAAAACTATAACCACGGCCGGGTTGCAACGGGACCTTGAAGTTGATCAGTTTCAGCAGATCATTGCTCCATGTTCCAGCTGCAATGACCAACTCGTCGAAATCGTATTTTTCATTGTCGATCACCACCGTTTTGTTTTTATTGATCGCAGACAGACTTGAATTGCGCAGGATCGTTACCCCTGATTTTTCAAGCCAGGTAATCAGGTTTTTCATTAATTCACCAGGGACAATGTTCCCATCACCGGGATAGTAGACACCGCCAAGAACGTCTTGTGAAAGCCCTGGTTCCATCGTCAGAAGTTCCTCGCGGGACAATACCCCTGCCAAAACGCCCAAATCATTTGCCAGATGGGCCGCTTCAGCTTCCTCTTTTAGCATCCGTTGCGACTGGCAAACCATCAATAGTCCTTTTTCATTCAACTGGAAAGGAAAATTATTTCCTTTGGCCAGATCCTGATACAGCGAGTGGCTAAAAGAGGTTAGGTCTTTCAAAACAACCGATGCTTCGCGCACAAACCGCTGATTGGCCGTTTTCATGAAACGGAAAGACCAATTTAGAAAATCTATCGAAGGCGGCATTTTGATCGCTACTGGTGCTTTGGGATTCAACAAATATTTCACGGCTGTGGAAACCATCCCCGGTGACGCCAACGGAACAACATGGCTTGGCACAATTAGTCCACCATTCCCATAGGAACAACTGTCCGACAAATCACTTTTATCAACCACAATAACCTGATGTCCCGACTGACAGAGAAAGTAAGCCGAGAACAGGCCAATAATCCCGCCCCCGACAATTATTATTTTTTCTTTCATAGGAAACCGAAAAAGTAAACTTCAACTAAATAACAAGAAAACCATGCGCATACGGATCATCCTCATCGTCAATGATGATCGTATTGAACCCGGTGATACGCGCCCAGCCTTCGATGGACGGGATGATGGCCGGAAAATCCCCAACCTGCGTTTCAGCTTCGATCTTTCCTACGAATTTACTGCCAATGATACTTTCATGAATAAAGGTATCGTCAACCTGCAATTTTCCTTTCGCGTACCACTGGGCCATTCGGGCCGAAGTTCCGGTACCACAGGGAGAACGGTCAATGGCCTTATCGCCATAAAAAACGGCGTTCCTGCCATGAGCCTCTTCCGTCAGGGTTTGCCCCGTCCACTGAATATGGGAAACGCCTGCGATCTGTGGATTTTCAGGATGGCTGAACTGGTATTTTTGATTGATGGACTGTCGAATCTCCCGGCCCATGAAGACCAATTGATCCGCAGAAAAATCCTGCATGCCCGGAAAGTTTTCCTGGGGATCGATGATGGCATAAAAATTCCCGCCATACGCCACATCAAAAATCAATTCACCCAAATGCGAGGATTTCAGGGCAAGCTCCTGTCCGGCCAAAA
>DATFMO010000073.1:0-11031 GCA_035266925.1 Sunxiuqinia sp.
ATCGGTTTTCATGTTCGCCGAACCAAAACGAAGGAAGACCTTCTTGTCCTCCCAATTGGCATCCACCTGAAATACCTTTCGGTACCAGAATGCCCCTCTTTTATAATTGTTGTCACCATCCTGCCCATCCAGATTGTTCCAGGTATGAGGAAGATCAACAGTCTCCCAACCCGAATCATCGAATCCCTGACTGGTAACCGAGGCACTGAAAGAACTCCCGAACTTCCAGTTCGAACTTATATTGACATTTAGACGCCTGGCGTACAGAAAGGAAGCAGACAGGCAAAATGTTAAGATAAGAAGTCGTTTTTTCATTCCATTTGGGTTCGCTTTATGTAGTCGTTTTGTAGCGCTTAAATTTAGATGAAAACAACTATCTTAATGAGTACTTATTCGACAATTGCTAGTTCATTTTTAAAGAAAGCACCCCTGAAAATCATTGTAATAGTTTTTGTCAGATTAATATCCAAAAGTTATTATCCTTATCAAAAATAGTTTCCACAAAAAAAAATGATTTCGATTTGAAACCACTAGGATTCAAGTAATTGAATATTTTAAAAATCAAAACAAGGGATAGCGCCCAGAGCGAACCAAGTTACACTATTTTCAACAGGTTATTCAGCATGCACTTTCGTGGGACAACCAGAGTATGTTATATAATCTTTAAAATGCAAAGTATTAATTCTATTTTTGGGGACTATCGTAATGCTTTCGATAATCTATAATTGAAGTTTTTATGAAACGGTTGGTCTTATTAAAACTATTTCTATTACTAATTGGTTTCCAGCTATTTGCTCAAAACAGATTGGATTTTGACAAACTTAGTATGGAAGATGGATTTACCGCTAGCCGGGCGACTTCCATCATTCAAGACCGGAAAGGGTTTATTTGGATTGGTACATGGAATGGCCTGAATCGTTATGATGGTTACACCTGCAAAATTTTAAGGCCAAGTTATCATGATTCAACAACGATCAGTAACCGTGAAGTGGTGAAGCTAATGGAAGATCATGACGGCAATATATGGATTGGTACTTCTTCCGGGCTAAACCGGTTAAATCCGTCAACCCGCGAGTTAAAACGTTATGATTTTTCCAACCGGATTATTTCGCTCTGTGAAGACAATGACCATTTTATCTGGGTAGGAACCTGGAATGGTGGCCTTTTCAAACTTGACCCTTTAACCGGAGAAAAAAAACATTACTTAAACAATGAAATTGTCAGTGACATTTACGAAGACTCCAGGAATATGTTGTGGGTGGCCACCTATAATGGATTGATCAACTTTGATCGTGCAACATCTGGCTATGTTCGGTATATGCCCAACAACGAAAGCGACGAAAGCGCGATCAGCCATTCAGTGATTACTCAAATCGTTGAATCCAAAGATGGAAACCTTTGGGTAAGTACATGGGGAGGCGGCATTAATAGAATTATTGTGAATGCCGATAAAGATCGAATGCGATTTATTCATTACACCTCAACCGGAAACACAGGAAGTTTAACGAGCAATGTCGTTTATCGACTTTATTATGACGATTATGGCAACCTTTGGGCAGGCACATGGAATGCAGGACTATGTCTGTTGGATAAAGAAAATCAACAAAAATCTCCTGACAAAGCCGTATTTTACAAGTATCAAAGTGATCTGAGCGATCCCTACAGTTTATCTGGCAACCACATAACGGCCTTGTGTGTTGACCGCTCCGGAGAGTTATGGGTGGGAAGTTCCCAAATTGATCGGACAAACATATTAAATACGGGCATCGTGCAGAATAAAACCCACAAAATGGCAAATGGCCATTATGTTGAAAATGGTGTTCACGCTTTGGAAAAAGATGGTCGTCAATTATGGATAGGAACGGCAGAGGATTTAATGCTTTACAAAGAGGAAAATGGCCAATATAAACTAAAGAATGATGTTAATAACTTTAATTACAAAGTAAACAATTTGACCTATCGGCCAAATTCAATTATGTCTATCGCAAGAAATGATGACGGGTTATGGCTTGGCACTCAAGATGCTGGTCTGTTACGATATCCCAAGGGAACTGATTTCAGTAGCAAGCATCCGAAATTTGAGTTTTTCAACAAAAACACCAGCCCCCGACTTCCCGGAAATAAAGTCAGCAACCTTTTTGCATCTAAAAAATACCCGCATGTTTTATGGATTGGTACCCTTCAAAATGGCTTTGCCAAAATGAATTACCAGCATGAAAATGCCAATGTAAATCTATTTCGGGCCGGTAATAACGAAAAAGCACTCAGCGACAACAACATCAGAGCCTTATTGGAAGACAGAAACGGAATTGTTTGGATTGGTACACAAAACGGGCTAAACCGTTTTGACCCTCAAACGAATACCTTCAAACAGTTTTTCTATTCCGTAAACGATACCGCTTCAATTAATGATAATGTTATTAACAAGATTTACGAAGATAGCGATGGAAATTTATGGATTGGCACCAATACCGGACTTAACAAAAAAGAAGTCCGGGTACTTCCTGATGGCACCAGACAAATCTACTTCAAAGGTTATCCCACGATAAAATACCTCAGTGATGAGATTGTCCTGAACATATTAGAAGATGATGCTCATAATCTCTGGCTCAATTTCTACCGTGGATTGGTCCAATTCAATATGGACCGCAAGGTGATTCTAAATGAATATTTCACTAAGGACATTGTGAATATAGTTACCGATCGCAATTTATCGATAAAAATGGATGATGGCTCTTTTATTGTTGGAGGAGTAAACGGCTTCATTTCTTTTAAGCCAGACAGTATTTTAAAATTGTCTCTTCCCCCCAAGGTAACCATTACCGACTTTCAAATCTTTAACGAAAGCATAGACACAAAAATGCCAGGCCAGGAACGTTACCGGCTTAATCAATCAATTCCGTATACAGATTCCATTCAAATTTCCTATAAAGACGAGGTGGTGACCTTTGCATTTTCGGCCATGGATTTCAAGAATCCAAGCAAAAATAAATACGCTTATTTTTTGGATGGATTCGACAAACAATGGAATGAAGTAGGTTCAAGAAACACAGCCACTTACACAAACTTGTCGCCCGGAGACTATGTGTTCAAGGTGAAAGCTGCAAACAGTGATGGCGTGTGGAGCAAAGAACCGGCAATTATGATGATTTCCATTGCCCCACCTTGGTGGAAAACAATCTGGGCATACCTCTTTTATGCAATCATTATTGCGGGTGTGCTATATTTCTTCAAAGTATATTCCTTCATCAAGGCCAGGGAAAAAGGCCGTTTATTAATCGAACACATGAAGAATGAAGAAGAACATCGTGTGAACGAGCTCAAAGCGCACTTCCTCACGGATATTACGCATGAGTTTAGGACACCACTCACCCTCATTTTAGGACCTGCCCGTGAACTGACTTCAGACAATAGCCTTGCACCATACGCCGCCAAACAGGCCAATCTGATTAAACGAAATGCTCACAAAATGCTCCGACTGGTTAATCAGCTGATGGAATTCCGAAAAGTTGAAAAGGGAAAAATGGAACTCTTCCCCCAAAATTGTGATATCACGCAAATCATCGACGGTATTTATGATTCTTTTAAAACCATGGCTGAGTCAAATAATATCGAATTCAAAGTCGATTATAAGACGACAGATGTAACCGCTTTTGTAGATGGTGACAAGTTTGAAAAGATCATGTACAACTTGTTTTCCAACGCTTTCAAATATTCAGAAGATGGCGGGCAGATTACTGTACGGGTTGATCTCGCGGAAAATGAGGGAACCGGTAAACTACTGGTGGTTGAGGTGGAAGATACCGGCATTGGGATTGCGGAAGAACACAAATCCCGCGTGTTTGAACGATTTTTTCAAGCCAACCAGAAGCGTACACAGAGTACCGGTGGTATCGGTTTGTATTTGGCTAAAACATTGGTGGAGCAACACGGTGGCCAAATTGATTTGGATAGTGAACTTGGAAAAGGAAGCTGTTTTAAAGTGATCATACCAGCTAGCAGCGAAGCCTACGAATCGATTCTCGCTATAGAGAAATCTGCTGATTCATCAACATCGGGTATTCCTGAAGATGCTATTATGCAAAAAGATGTTGAGCAAGACGAAAAATCATCAGCGGAAAATAATAACGCCCCTAAAGTATTGATTGTTGAAGACGACCATGATTTAAATGACTTTTTGATTTCGGGACTATCATCTGTATTCCAGGTCTCTGCGGCCTACAATGGGCAAGAAGGGTTGGAACAGGCTAAAAAGATTGATCCTGACATTATTATTACGGATATTATGATGCCGGAGCTGGATGGATTTGAACTGGTTCGATTACTAAGGAAACACTTATCAACCTCACACATACCTGTCGTTTTCCTGACCGCCAAAACCATGCAGGAAGACGAAATTAAAGGGTTGAAACTCGGAGCAGTTGATTATGTCTATAAACCATTCAACCTGGTCTCTCTCAAACTCAAAATTCAGAATATTTTACACAATCGGAAGATAATCCGTGAACGAATCCGTACCAACCAAATTTTGGAACCTGAAAATATTGAACTTTCATCTTTGGATGAGAACTTCTTAAAAGATGCTGTTGATGCAGTCAATAAGCACCTGGATGACTCGTCCTTTGATGTGGTGAAATTTAGCGCAGAAGTTGGCATAAGCCCGAATCAGGCCTACCGTAAAATCAAGGCACTGACCGGACAAACAGCTAAAGAATTCATTCGTAATCAACGCCTGAAAATTGCCGCTAATTTACTGCTTCAGAAAAAAAGATCGATCTCTGAAATCATTTATATGGTTGGCTTTTCCAGTCCTTCCTATTTTACACGCTGTTTTAAGGAATATTATGGATGCACGCCGAAAGAATACATCGAAAATAATGGAAAAGTAATTTCATGAAATAGATTGAACCATCGCTTTTTGTAAAAATCCGACCAAATCTTCGTTTTTTTTTCATTTTTGTGCTAGTTTCTTTTGTGTTTCTGATAGCTCGATTGCCCGAAGCCCTTTACTTTTGAATATGGATTGACCAGACGATTGAATCGGGCAGTCATGATTTATTTTCATAAGTCCAGATCAGGATTCACCATCCCAACAATCAGGAATGGTAGAAGAAGACCAAACCACGTACTTATCCAAAGAACTAAGATGAAATTATTTCTTTTTATCAAACGTCTCGCGAATAAATATGCACTAGTAAGTTTGACCTTAATAGTCGTTATCGCATGTCATGCAAAGGCTCAAGGTCCAGATCGCAAAACGAAGAATAAAAGCTTTCAACCAGGTGCCTTGTGGTACGACACCGATGGCGTTCCAATAAATGCTCATGGTGCAGGAGTTTTATACTTCAAGGGAAGTTACTATTGGTTTGGCGAACACAAAACAAGTGGAAGAGGAGGAAATACAGCATTGGTCGGTATTCACTGTTATTCGTCCACTGACCTGTATAACTGGAAAAATGAAGGCATTGCCCTGCGTTCTGTAGAGGATCCAAATTCTGATATTGTCCATGGCTGCATCATGGAACGTCCCAAAGTTATCTATAACAAGAAAACAAGGAAGTTTGTCATGTGGTTCCACCTGGAAATAAAAGACCGGGGATATGATGCTGCACGAACAGGGGTTGCCATTAGCGACAATGCCACAGGCCCTTACACCTATCTAAAATCCTACCGAGTCAATCCTGGAATTTGGCCGATGGATGCCAGCAACGAAATGAAAAAGGGAACAAACAATCAAAACCTGAAATGGTGGACCCCTAAATGGATGGAAGCAATTAAGAACGGCCTTTTTGTACGTCGCGATTTTCAAAAAGGACAGATGTCCAGGGACATGACCCTTTTTGTTGACGACGATGCAAAAGCCTATCTTATCTATTCCTCAGAGGACAATCTGACTATGCATATAGCGGAGTTAACCCCTGACTATCTGGGCTTCACGGGTAGGTGGAACCGTGTCTTCCCTGGAGGTCACAATGAAGCACCTGCTGTGTTTAAACAAGATAACAAATACTATTTGATTATGTCGGGGTGTACAGGCTGGGATCCCAATGCGGCACGCATGGCGGTAGCTGATTCCATATGGGGGCCCTGGCAAGCATTGGGAAATCCTTGCGTAGGAGAACATGCAAACCTCACATTTTTTTCACAAAGCACTTATGTATTGCCGGTTATCGGAATGAACAATTCTTTCATTTTCATGGCAGATCGATGGGTTCCCAGGAACCCAATTGACGGCCGCTACATCTGGCTACCAATCAATTTTGTCGATGGCCGGCCAACCATAAGATGGCAGGAACAATGGGATCTTTCCTATTTCAAATAATCCGATGGGGATAATTTGCTCGACAAGCAAAATCAATTTTTTACCCGCATCCCAGAAGGGTACATAGTGAGTAGGTAAAACACCGATAATTAGCATCCTTCTATAAGGACCTAGTTTTATTGAAACAAACTGATAATAATTTATGCCTTAGAAATCGTTGAATTTGTGCTAAGAGCAAGTCGAAAAAATTACATTTAAATCAATTTCTTTCCGCCACAAGTCAAACGATACCAAACCAATTTTGTCACGATCAATTTTGTGACAGCCTTTTTAATATTTCTAATATTGATTCTGAATGATTATATCGATCTTTAAAAATGCGAAACGTTCTCTACAAGTTGTCTCAAACTTTAGCTCAAGATTTCCAATTTATATTTAGCGAACGAATTTGGTGAAATCTCAAACGAAAAGGAAAATGTAAGCCACACAAATTATCAGTCTAATTAATAACAATTTAAAGTATACTTATGAAATTCAATTCTACATTAACTTATTCAAACAAACATCGGCAATTGTCGATCCTGAAAAAAGCCTTCTTTGGAATGCTAATTTTCATGATGAGTGGATTTGCCTTTCAGGCTAGTGCGCAATCCCCAGTAACAACGAATTATGGCAGCATAAAAGACGTGATCGGCTGGGACCTTGATTTTCAGCATATCATTTATGTCGACATTACCCCAATGGATGTTGTTGGAAACAATGATCCAGCTGATATCAATGCTATTTTTGCTCTGTCCCAGGATACCATTTCAGCATGGGGTGATTTTGCCATGGCCATTCGTATTGATGGAAATGACGGCGATACTGAGTTTACAACACATGATGGAACAGGTTATCAGACCACTGGTATAACATGGAATTATGGACAGAAATACCATTTCTGGATTGATCTGGACGTCCCCAACCAAAAATTCAACCTTTATTTCCAAACTGAAGGGATGGATGCGCCTGCCAAAGTAGCCGATAATTTCAGCTTCAGGAACACTTCAACAACTGTCTTAAAAAGATGGGGTGATGTTGTCTCGTCGCAGGATACCGAGAATTATCTAAAATCAGAAAACTTGGCAGAAGTATCTGCTGTTGGCGATTTCCCTGCAGCTTTAAGTAGTGTGGCCACCCTATCTTCCATTAGCGTTGATACGGGTACCCTGGAACCAGCTTTTTCTGACACGGTAACCACGTACTCGCTTTTAGCCCCCGATGGAACTACAGCTGTCAACGTAGCTGCAACCCCAAGTGTCAACGGGGCCACCGTTTCCGGGGATGGAACCATTGATGTGTCTTCGGGAAGTGGTACTGCCACTATGGTTGTGACGGCGCTTGATGGGGTAACCACTAAAACATATACCATTGATATTACGGTGGAAGATTTATCAAAAGACGCTTCATTAACCGATATCTCTTTGAGCACAGGTGGGCTGGATGTGGAATTTGATCCTGAAACGCTCTCCTATACGGCAACAGTTCCCAAAGGAGCTACATCGGTTGACGTGTCTGTGACGACAAAAGGCCCAAATTCAACGGTAACCGGAGACGGGACAATTACGCTCACAGGAGGGACTGGCACAGCGAACATTGTTGTGACTGCAGAAGATGCTGTAACAACACAAACCTACACAGTTACTTTTGCTGAAGCCAATGGAAATTACGCCATAAGTTTGCCCGGTGGTGATGGCAACAACAGCAACGTCGATATTTCAGGATTGGGGTTATTTTCACTGCCTTTCACTGTTGAAATGTGGATCAAGCCAGAAGGAGACCAGACCGACAACTCAGGGTTGTTCTTTTATCGTCCGGACAACGTCGGCTTGCAATACGCTTCTGGCTGGCAAGGTTCTGGTAAACTACGCTTTCTTACCAATAGTACGACCCTTAGCGGCGACCCCTACTATGGTGTTGTTTCACAAGTAGCAACGCCCGATGAGTGGCATCATGTTGCAATCGTTTTAACAGCCGACTCAAGAACCATCGTGGTTGATGGTGTTGCCAATACAACAACCGCTGATCAAGTAGGCGAAGGTGGGTTCAATGCGATCGACTTTTCATTGAACCAACTATATCTTGGATGGGACAGCGATGGAGCAGCTAAAGCATTTAAAGGCTTGATCGACGAAGTCCGTGTTTGGGACGTGGCCAAAGATTCTGCTTCACTGGAAAACGATAAATTTAAAGTATTGAACGGTGATGAATCCAACCTTGCAGCTTATTGGAATTTTGACGATTATGCTGATCAAGCAACAGATGTTTCCGGTAATTTTAATACTGGCACCATCAATGGAGGAAAGTATGTTGTTTCCGACTTCATGGATAAACCATTGTACGATGCGACCTTGTCAAATCTAACAGTCGACAAAGGCTCTTTGACTCCGGAATTCAGTTCTTCAACAACTGCCTACTTGGATTTGGTTCCAGCAGGAACAATGACTGTTATTGTCGGTGCAACAACCACCAATACCGGAGCTGTAGTAACTGGTACCGGTGCAATTGACGTTTCCTCTGGAAGTGGAACAGCGTCTGTTATTGTCACTTCTGCCAATGGTCAAAAAACGATGACCTACACTGTTCAGTTCACCGTGTCAGCCCAATCGGATAACTTAATCGAAAACTGGGATGGCAACGGGATCACCGGAGATGCTTCGTCGCCAGACCTGTTTGGTTGGGCAGGCGCCGGAAGCTGGAATACCGCTAACTCTGGCGGAGGCGTCCGTTATATTGATAAAACCGCGGGCACCAGCGATTATACCTATAATGGAGCTGAATGGACAGGCAGACTGTTGTACACCCGCTGGGATGGTTCGGGCAGCACGAGTACTTCAACCGTATTTAGCTATCCCGTTCAACTGGAAGCTTGTAAAAGCTACAAATTCTCCGGCAAATACGGATGGAACTCCAACGGGTCAGGCACTAGCACCTACACCGTTAGCATCAATTCAGCCATGGACAACAGTGGCACATCACTTGCGTCTCAGGAATATGCGGTGGCCGATTCGGCTAAAATGCAATTCTTCGATGCTTCCTTCACCTTTATTCCATCAACATCCGGAACGTATTATCTAACCATCTCAAACGATCTTGGAATTCTTGGAGCAGTTGCTGACCTTTCAATTACGGAAGATAATTCAGAATCATTGATTGTCTCTGAAAACAGTTTGGAATTTAACACAACTGATTTGGAAAAAACCTTTATGGTTTCCGGAAATGCGCTGACAAACGACATCACCCTGACTGCTCCGTCGGGCATAACTCTGGATATGAACAGTGTCACTAAAGGCGATGCTCAATGTGGTGTAGTTGTTACCGCCACTTTTGATGGTGCCGCAACAACAAATGGGAACATCATCATCGGCAGTGGTTCATTTTCCGACACGGTCAAGGTTGTGGCTTACGGCCCGGCAACTGTAGAAACAGGCCAGGACTACTACATCCAACAAGAAGTTTCAGGATTGGTTATGGGCGAAGATACCGCAGGATACAATAAATTGTATGCTGCGAGTTTGGATTCCATGAACCAGGTTTTCCAATTGGCAGAAAGTGGACGTGCGGGTGAATATTTCCTTAAAAATAAGAAAACCGGTTACCTGAGCGTAGCCACAACCAATACCTGGAACCTAGTGTTCACCGCAGATACAACGGCTACCACTGAAAACTACCGGTTCACGCTGACCGAATTTGAGCCTGGACGGTTCTACGTTCATGCTGTTTCGAAATCAGCTTCTCAATATGTTGGAACCGATGCAACCACCGCTGGCTCGGGAATTTATTCGGATAAAGCGATGAATGACAATGCTGTTTGGAAATTCGTATTACCTGATGATATTTCAACCGGGATAAATCCAGTAAAGAATGAATTAGGGCTAAAGGCCTATCCAATTCCATTCCATAACGGTGTACAAGTTGAATTAAACGGACGTTTCTCTTACCAGCTTTTTAACCTGAGTGGTGCCATGGTATCAAATGGCCTCGCTACAAATCAAATTCACATAGGAGATCAATTAAATCCTGGAATTTATTTGTTGAAGGTAAACCAAAAAGAAAATACAAAAACAATCAAATTAGTAAAATTCTAATCGTGTAACGATACCATAAAAACCCCGGGTTTTTCAGAATTCCGGGGTTTTTAATTTTACCTGAAAATTAATTCCCCTCCATGAAACGCTATCTCACATTCATTGCCTTGTTTCTGTTTTGGCTCCATGCACAGTCGCAATCACTACCCACGAAGTCCGAGGTCATTTCCAACATGAAATTGGTCAATAATTATTGGATGAAAACCAATCCAAGTCCGGGAAACAACCAATGGGCCCGGGCGGCTTACTTCACCGGCAATATGGATTTTTACAAGATCTATCCAAAACCGAAGTACCTGGATTATGCCGATTTATGGGCCTCCAACAATTATTGGTCTTTAAACGGCGGAACGCGAACACGCAATGCCGATAACCAAACTGCCGGACAAGTTTATATTGGCCTGTATCAACTGGATTCCGTCAAACAAGATTATAAAATTGCAGCCATCAACGAGAGTATCAGCCGTATGGTGAATAGCGAAAAAAGTGATGACTGGTGGTGGGTGGACGCCCTCTACATGGCCATGCCCGTTTTCGCGAATTTGGGAGTATTGAACAACGATACCGCTTTTTTCAATAAGATGTATGCCTTGTATTACAACACCAAAGTAGAACGAGGGCTGTACAACGACACCACAGGAT